>NZ_JBHUYJ010000181.1:0-8108 GCF_042668715.1 Streptomyces sp. NPDC057271 | reverse complement strand
CCCAGCCCTCGAGCGCGGCCCGCTCCTCATCGGTCAGCACCAACTCGGCCTTCGGCCGCCCCATCGCCATACCGAAAGCCTACATCTAAACAGAACTCCAGACTCAGAACACTAGTGGGCGGCGTCCGGGATCCAGGAGCCGTGGATGCCGGCCGTCACGCGGCGCGGGAGGTGGACCGTGGCGATCCGGTCGAGGCCCGAGGCGTCCAGGACCAGGAGTTGGGACGCGTCCTGCTTGAGGTCGGAGACGACCGTCAGCAGGTAGCCGTCGTCCTCGCGGGTGCCGCCTTCCGCCGGTACGAAGACCGCCTCGCCGGGCAGGCGCGCGTCGCCGGCCTCGTGGATCCGGCGGGCGCCGGTGAGGCGGTCGTACTTGACGATGCCGTAGCCGCCGAGGCCCCGCCGGTCGGGGAAGGAGACCGCGTACTGGTAGCGGTGCTCCGCGCCGAGGTGGTCCTCGTTCAGGGTGGGGAACTCGACGGCCAGGTCGTCGACGACGCGCTCGTCGACGCTGCCTGCCACGAGGTCGATGATCCAACGACGGGTGTACGAGCGGGTGTTGGGTTCGCTGCCGCGCCCCGGGGCGCCGACCCACCAGTTCCAGGAGAGCTGGAAGCCCTCCCGGTCGACGGCGGGCCCCTCCAGGACGACACGGCCCTCGGCGTCCTCGTAGGCGTTGGCGGCGTGGAGCATGCTCCCGGGCTCGATGGGGAACCAGCGGATCCTGCCGGCACCGTCCGCACCCCGGGGCATGACGCCGATACGGGCGGGCTGATCGTCCTTCCAGGCGTACGGGATCCCGGAGTGCTCGGTCGGGTCGAAGGTGACGGAGCCCTCGACGAAGACGACGTGGTGGCGGGTGAGGGCGAAGTCGTGCTTGAGGGCCGGGCTCGCACCGGGGATCTCTGCGGTGTGGGTGACCTCGCCCTTCGCGTCGGCGACGTAGTACATGAGGAAGGGAGGGAAGGGCGAGGATCCGAAGAAGTGCAGCTCGCCGGTGACCGGGTCGGACTTGGGGTGTGCGGTCATCGCGCCGCGCAGCTTGCCGCCGAAGTCGAAGGCGCCGACGGTGTCCAGGTCACGGGTGAGTTCGAAGGGGAGGTTCGCCTCGCACAGGGCCAGCAGGCGTCCCCCGTGTTCGATGACGTGCGTGCCGGCGGTGCTGGCGGTCAGGTCGGGGCCGTGCTCGGTCATGTAGGGCGCGCCGTCAAGGGCCGGAGTGCGGACCCACCGGTTGCGGTACCACTCGGCGCGGCCCTCGTTCAGCCGGATGCCGTGGACCATGCCACTGCCCTTGAACCAGTGGGTGGGGGTGACGCCGGGCTTGGGGTTGTGGCTGTTACGGATCAGCCGGCCGGTCAGCTCCGGCGGCAGGGTGCCCTCGACAGTCAGCTCGGTGGCGGTGATCTCGTCCACGGCCGGGGTGTAGTGGCCGACCAGGTAGGGCTTCCCGGTGGTCGTGTTCGTGGTCATGGCAGGAGCCTCGATTCCGTGACGGGGAGGATGCGGGTGGTGCGGGCGAGTGGGTCGGGGTGGCGGGAGCTCAGTCGCTCCCCTCGGTACGGCGGGAGCTCAGTCGCTCCGCTCGGCGCGCGCCTTGAGGCCGGCGAGCCAGCCGGTCAGCGACGCGTTCAGGGCTCGACCGAGTTCCTCGGCGGCGGCGTCGACGGGGGCGCCGCTCCAGGACTCCTCGGTGTGCACGGTGGTGACCTGGTCTCCAATCCGCTCGAAGGTCCAGACGTGGATGCCCTCGATGCCGTGGGCGGGGCCACCCCAGACCACGCGCTCACCGGGGACGACCTCGCGGATGGTGGAGGTGATGTCCATCCCGTGGGTCTGCCAGGTGAAGGAGTTGCCGGGCAGCAGCGGGCCGTCGAGTTCCGCCCGGTCGATGTCCGTGTTCCAGTCGGACCAGGCGTCGATGTCGGCGTGCAGGGACCAGACGCGCTCCAGCGGGGCGTCGATGACGGTGGCCAGGCGGACGATGACGGGGGCGGTCTCGTCGATGGTGAACATGACGTCGGTTCCTCTCGGTTGATACGTGGTCGGGTCGGTGCGTCAGCGGTGGGCCGCGGGCGTCGGTCGTGATCCCGCCTCGCCACGGGAGGCGGCGGGCCGGCGGCGGGCGAGCAGCAGAGCAAGGGCGGCGGCGGTCGCGAGCACGGCGGCGGAGACCGCGAAGGCGGTGCGGTAGCCGGCGGTGAGCGCCTCCAGGTACGGCTGGTGGGCGGCCTCCGCCCGGCCGGTCGTCGCGCCGGCCAGGGTGGCCAGTACGGCAAGTCCGACCGCTCCCCCGACCTGGCGGGTGGTGTTGACCAGGCCGCCGGCCAGCCCGGCGTCCTGCTGCGGGACGCCCTCGACGGACAGGGCGGTCAGCTGGACGAAGGCGACGCTCAGGCCCAGGCCGATCAGGATGCCGGGGCCGAGGACGTCGGCGAGATAGCCGCCGTGGACGCTGATGCGGGCCAGCCACAGCAGTCCGGCCGCTTCCGCCAGCAGCGCGCCGGCGACCGTCGCGGTGGAGCCGGCACGGCGGGAGATCCGGGGCGCCAGCGCGGAGCCGAGCATGATGGCGAAGGCCAGCGGGAGTTGGCCGACTCCGGTGACCAGTGGGCTCAGTCCGAGAACCTGCTGCTGGTGGAGGGGAAGGAAGAAGAAGAGCGCGATCCACACCGAACCCAGCAGCGCCATCAGCACGTTGCCGACGGCGACCCGTCCCGTGCGGAACAGCCGCGGAGGCAGCAGCGGGTACGGGTGCCGGCGCTCGACCAGGACGAACGCGGCGAGCAGGAGGGCGGCGAGACCGAACGCGCCGAGGACCGTGGGGTCCGTCCAGCCCGAGCCGCGGGCCGACGTCAGGCCCCACACCAGGGCGGTGAGTGCCAGGGTGACGGTGACGGTGCCCGGCAGATCGAACCGTCCGGTCTCCGTGACCGGGGTGCGCGGCACGCTCGCGGCGGCGGCGGCCAGGACGACGAGCGCGCCGAGGGCCACCGAGTGGAAGATCCACGGCCAGCCCCACGCCTGCGTCAGGACACCTCCGAGGAGGACGCCTGCCGCACCTCCGGCGCCGGACACCGCTCCCCACACTCCCAGCGCCCGCCCCCGGCCAGGGCCCGGCGGGAACAGCCCCATCACCAGAGCCAGCGACGCGGGGGCGATCGCCGACGCGCCCATCCCCTGCACGGCTCGCGCCGCGATCAGTACGGTCGGCGAGGTGGCCAGGCCCGCCGCGACCGAGGAGAGCGCGAACACCGCGAGGCCGGCGAGCAGGACCCGGCGGCGGCCCAGCAGGTCGGCCGCCCGGCCGCCCGCCAGCAGCAGGGCCCCGAAGGCGAGACCGTAGGCGTTGACGACCCAGGGGGTGCCGCTGTCGGAGAGTCCGACGCCGGCGCGGATCCCGGGCAGGGCCACGTTCACGATCGAGGTGGCCAGCATGACCGTGAACTGCGCCCCGGCCAGGGCAGCCAGAGCGGCTCCGGGACTGCGGCTGATGGCGTCGGACTGCACGACTCCCCCTGTGTGGTTGACCACTCACAATAACGGTCTGAAGAAAAGCGGGGCACGGCGCCCCGCCGGTCCACCCGGTCGCGCTGCCGCGACGGGCTTCAGTAGTGCGTGATGCCCGCCGCCAGCGTCCGGGTCCAGGGCGCGTCGACCTCGTCGGCCCCCATGGAGACGATCAGGTGGCAGAGCATGCCGGTCGCGAAGAACTCCTGGACCTGCCGCTCGGTACCCCCGGAGGCGCCGCGGACGTACTCCACCAGCCGGGCGTAGCCCTGACGGACCGTCTCGCGGACCGCCGGCTCGGACACCGCCGCCGCCTGGGCGTGGAGCTGGATCAGCATCAGGTCGTTGTTGCTGATGAGCTGGGCGTAGGCGTCACCCATCGCCGCGAGGACCACCTCCGCCGAGCTGCCCCGCGCGTCGGCCGCGGCCTGCTCCAGACTCGACCGCACCCGCACGAAGCAGTGCTCGACCACCGCGGTGAACAGCAGTTCCTTGTTCGGGAAGAGGCGGTAGACGTACGCCTGCGAGATGCCGGCCGCCTTGGCCACCTCGGTGGTGGTGGTGCCCCAGTAGCCCCGGGCGGCGAAGGCGCCGATGGCGGTGCGCAGCACCATCTCGCGACGCTCTTCGGCGGTGGACAACTGGCGGGGACGCTCGCTCTTCATGTGAGTACTCAACCACTCACACTTAGGTGTGTCAACCGGTTCACACCACGGACCGTGGAACGCGCCGCGCCCTCGTGGTCCCCTACGCCCCGCCCGTCCGCCTCGCCGCGGTCAGCGTGGCGTAGACGACGGTGTTGGCCTGGTAGCCGGTGCCCTTGGACCAGGCGCCGCCGCAGGTGATCAACCGCAGCTCCGGGCGGCCGGTGTCGCCGTACACCTTGTCGTCGGGGAACCGGCCCTTCTCGTGCTCCTCCACCGCGTCGACCGTGAAGACGGCCGTGCGGCCGTCCCCGCGGTCGACCTCGATCTCGGCACCCCGCTTCAGGGCGCCGAGCCGGTGGAAGACGGCGGGGCCCGCGGGAGTGTCCACGTGTCCCGCCACGACGGCGGTCCCGAGCGCGCCGGGCGTGGTCCCGTCGGCGTACCAGCCGGCGAAGGCGGGGGCCGTCGCGGGTGGCGGCTGCAACACCCCCTTCGCGTCCAGCTCCAGGTGCATCAGGAAGGCGTCGACCTCGACGGCCGGGATCCGGATCCGCACAGGGGCCGAGGCGGGGAGCGGTTCGGCGGCTCGCCGGCCGAGGGCCCCTCCCCCGGCGGTCCCGGCGACCCGCGCGGCGGGCTGCCCGGTCCGCGCCGTCGGGCGCGGGGGTTCGTCGTCGCGCGTCGCGTCGGCGAGCAGCAGAGCTCCGGCGAGCGCGGCCCAGGCGAGCCACCTGAACGACGGGGCGGTGCGCGGCGGCGGGGCGGGGGGCGTCCTCCCGGAGTCTCTTCTCATGGTCGTGGTGCCTTCGTTCGGCGCCTGAACGCCTCCGTCCCCGGGCCTCCTTGCGAGGCCGAGGGACGGAGGCACGGTACGGACGTACGGTCGGCCGGGGTGGCACGGTCGGGTCCCGGCATACGGTCAGGCCGACGTCCTGGCGGCCGTGGCGCGTCGGCGGAGGACGATGGCTCCGCCCGCGACCGCACCGCCGAGCAGCAGCCAGCCGAGGCCGGACTCCGTCTCCTGGTCGGCGGCGCCTCCGAAGCCGGCGTCGACGGGACCGTTCGGACGGCCGGCGATCTGGTACGTGGCGGTCAGCTTCACCCGCGGCGGGCACTTGAGGGTCACGGTGTCCGTGCCGGAGGCGGCGCCTTCCGGCACCTTGAACTCGCCCACGAGGACGCCCTTGCGGTCCCCCGGGAAGAGGTGGAACTGCCCGGCGAGCTCCGACTCGCCCTTGCCGTAGGTCTCCTCGCCACAGGCCGAGGTGCTGACGGTGACCGTGGTGCCGGGGGACACCTTTCCCGGGGTGATGCGGACGTTCGTCGCCGCTTCACCGGCGGCGGACTCCCCCTCGGCGGCTGAGGCCAGAGGGGCGGACAGGGCGAGGGCGCCGATGATCAGGGCGACAACGGGGCCGGTACGTGCGAGACGCATGCTTTCTCCTTCGACGGAGCAGTTCTCGGCCGGCGTGTCTGCGCGGCACCTGTGCTGTGCTCCGTGCACGAGGCAAACGCCCGCCCCCGGTCACCGCAACGCGAGCGCCCCGCGCGGGTGTCGCCCGGTCGGCGGCCTGATCGTCATCTGTCGCCGCGTCACCCCAGGTCACGGTGGCGGACCCGGCGGGGCGAGATCGACCTCGCGCGGGTGGCGAACGGGCTAGAGCGTCTCGCGAAGGTCCCGCCGACGTTCGGGGGAAGGGCAGCCCGGCCGGGGGATCAGCGGTGGCGGGCCGGAACACCCCCTCATAGCTTCGGCACATGACCAAACGACAGATCGCCTACCTGGCATGCACCGTGGCGCTCGTGGCCTCGGGGGTGGGCGCCGCCGCCCCGACGGCCGAGAAACGAACCGTGCACCGGGTCAAGCCCGGCGAATCGATCCAGAAAGCCGTGGACGCCGCGAAGCCGGGGGACACGGTCGTCCTCTCTCCCGGCACCTACCGTGAGAGCGTCCGCATCACCACGTCGAACGTGACCCTGCGGGGCTCGATCGTCTTCCCCTCCGTCCTCGTGCCCGACAAGGCCGCCACCGACTCGTGCGCCGAGGCCGGCCACGGCATCTGCGTGACCGGCACGGACGGCAGCCCCGTCGCGGGCGTCACCGTGCGCTCCCTGACCGTCCGGGGCTTCGCCAGGAACGGCCTGTGGGCGTCGCGGACCGACCGCCTGAAGGTCCGGAACGTGAAGGCGGAGAAGAACGGCAACTGGGGCATCGCCCAGGAGCGTTCCGTACGCAGTGTGCTGAGCCACAACGTCGCCCGGGACAACGGCGACGCCGGCCTCTTCGTGTCCAACACCACCGACACGGAGGCGGGAGCCGTCGACGCCCAGGGGACGGTGATCTCCCACAACCGGGTGTCCGGAAACCGGATCGGCGTCACGGTGCGGCGCCTGCGGAACCTGACCGTCGAGCGGAACGAGGCGACCGGGAACTGCGCCGCGGTGTTCGTGGTGGGCGACGAGTCCACTCCGCGTGCCGGGGCCATGACCCTGCGCCGGAACTACATCCACGACAACAACAAGTACTGCCCCAAGACCCCCCGGCTGCCCTTCCTGCAGGGCTCGGGCATCGTCCTCACCGGTGCCGAGGAGACGCTGGTGGCGGAGAACCGGATCGAGGACAACGTGGGCACCTCGCCGCTCTCGGGCGGCATCGTGCTGTTCAAGAGCTTCGTGGGCGCCCTGAACGAGCGCAACGAGATCCGCGACAACGTCGTACTCCGCAACGGCGCGGCCGACCTGGCCAACCGGGACACCGGCAAGGGCAACACCTTCAGCCGCAACACCTGTGGAGTCTCGGAACCCGCGGGCATGTGCTGAACGGTCGGCTTCGCTCCCCCACCCACGGCACCACAGCACAGAGAAGGCGACAGATGACGACTGTTGAACCGGTTCCCCCGCCGCCCATGCGGCTGAGGGAACTCGTATTCGGGGCGGCGTGCGCCGCCGCCGTACGCGCGGCCGCCCGTCTCGGTGTGGCGGACGCCCTGGACGACACGCCCATGACCGTGGAGGACCTGGCGGCGGCGGTGAAGACCCAGCCGCGGACACTGCGCAGGCTGCTGCGCGCGCTGTCCTGCCACGGCGTCTTCACGGAACACCCCGACGGCACCTTCGCGCACACGGAGATGTCCCGGCTGCTGCGCGAGGATGATCCGCACAGCCTGCGGTACATCGCGCTGTGGTGCACCGAGCCGTGGACGTGGGACGTCTGGCCCAAGCTCGACGAGGCGGTGCGCTCCGGCCGCAACGTCTTCGAGGACGTGTACGAGAGGGAGTTCTTCACCTATCTCAACGAAGAGGCCCCCGAGTCCGCGCACGTGTTCAACCGGGCCATGACGACGTCGAGCCGGCAGTCCGCGCAGGACGTGGCCGACCTGCTCGACCTGGAAGGGGTGGCATCGGTCGCGGACATCGGCGGCGGTCAGGGGCACGTCCTGGCGAGTCTGCTGGAGAGGCACCCGACCCTGCACGGCACGCTGCTCGATCTGCCGGGGGTGGTGGAGAACGCCGATCCCCGTCTGCGGGACGCGAAGGCACTGGGCTCCCGGGTCCGTGTCGTCGCCGGGGACTGCCGTGAGGACATCCCCGTCCAGGCGGACGTGTACGTCATCAAGAACATCCTGGAGTGGGACGACGACAGCACCCGCAGGGTGCTGGCCAACGTCCGTGCGGCGGCGCGGCCCGGCGCGCGCGTCATCGTGATCGAGAACCTCGTGGACGACACTCCGTCGATGAGGTTCACCACGGCCATGGACCTGCTGCTGCTCCTCAACGTCGGGGGTGCGAAGCACACCCGGCAGAGCATGGTCGACCGGCTGACGGACGCGGGTCTCGTCATCGGCGAGATCCGCCCGGTCAACGCGTATCTCCACGCCTTCGAGTGCACCGTCCCCGCCTGAGGGGACGACCGGGAAACCCGAGGCCGCCCGCTCCGCGTCGTTCGCGGAG
>NZ_JBHUYJ010000180.1:0-8324 GCF_042668715.1 Streptomyces sp. NPDC057271 | reverse complement strand
TCTTCTGTCTTCACACACCGATGATCACCGGTGGCCGCACCCGTGCCCGGACCCGCCCCGACCAGCAAGATCGCGATCTACAGCTGGAGTACTAGGGGTCGGTGCTACGAACGGGCCACCGGGGCCTGATCCGGCGGACGGCATGCCAGGGCCTGATCCGGCGGACGGGACGCTGGGGCCTCATCCGGCGAACGGGATCCCCGGGGGCCTGTGGGCCGTCCCTAGGGTGCGACCGAGCGGCCCATCAGGACGTCGTCGACGTACGCGCCGTCCAGGAAGAACTCGCCGGGCAGGACGCCCTCCACCACGAAGCCCTCGGAGGCGTAGAGCGCGCGGGCGGGTTTGTTGTGGCCGAGGACGCGCAGGGTGATCCGCGTGCAGCCCTGGCGCCGGGTCTCGTCGAAGGCGGCCCGCAGCAGCGCGCGGGCCACGCCCAGGCCGCGGGCGCTCTCGGCGACGGCGAGTCCCTGGATCTGGCGGACGTGCGCGTTGCAGGCGAGCGGGGTGGGCGGCACGAGCCGCAGATAGCCCACCACGTCCGGCCCCCGCTGCGCGACCAGGAAGTCCTCGGGCCGGTGCCGGTCGTCGAAGAACGGCGCGTACGGGGGCTCCGGCGGCGGGAGCACGGCGTGCAGCGGCGACCAGGTGGCGCGGTCCAGCTCCGCCAGCGCGTCCCCGTCGGCGGCGAGAGCCTGTCGTATGTGCGTCTCCGGCGCGATCATGTCCGCCACTGTGCCACGTCCGGACCGGGGAGGGCAGGATGTCCCCATGCAACGCTCGCGCATCGCCGTCACAGGCGCCTCAGGACTCATCGGCACGGCCCTGGTGCGCTCGCTGCGCGCCGACGGCCACCATGTCTGCCGCCTGGTTCGGCGGCCCGCCCGGACCGCGGACGAGATCGAGTGGGACCCGGCGCGGCTGTACGTGGACGCGGCGGGGCTCGTCGGGGTCGACGCGGTCGTGCACCTGGCGGGCGCGGGCGTCGGCGAGCGCCGCTGGACCGAGGCGTACAAGAAGGAGATCCGCGACAGTCGCGTGCTCGGTACGCGCACGATCGCGGAGGCCCTGGCCTCACTGGCCGACCCGCCGAAGGTCCTGGTGTGCGGCACGGCGCTCGGCTACTACGGCGACACGGGCTCGCGCGCGGTGGACGAGAGCGCGCCCGCGGGCGAGGGCTTCCTGCCGTCGGTCTGTGTGGAGTGGGAGGCGGCGGCGGCCCCCGCCGAGGAGGCCGGGATCCGGGTCGCCTACGCCCGCACCGGACTCGTCGTGGCCGCCGAGGGCGGGGCGTGGGGCCGGCTCTTCCCGGTCTTCCGCGCCGGGATCGGCGGGCGGATGGGCGACGGCCGGCAGTACTGGAGCTTCATCTCGCTGCACGACGAGGTGGCCGCCCTGCGGCATCTGATCGACACCGACTCCCTGGCGGGTCCGGTGAACCTGACGGCCCCCGAGCCGGTGACCAACCGGGAGGTGACGGCGGCGATGGGCCGGGTCCTGCGCCGCCCGACGCTCCTCACGGTCCCGGCGCCGGCGCTGCGCCTGGCGCTCGGGGAGTTCGCGGTGGATGTGCTGGGCAGTCAGCGGGTGCTGCCGAGCCGCCTGTTGGAGTCGGGGTTCGATTTCGCCTTCCCGACGATCGACGAGTCGATCCGGGCGGCCGCCTGACGCCACGCGGTGCGACCCCGTGCTGCGTGCACCCCCGCGCGCGCCGCTGGCGCGGGCCCGTACGAAGCCCCAGGCTGGCATGCCCTGAATGCGAACGCGGGCATTCCGGGGGCCGGTTGGGGGCATAGGCCTCCCACCAGCCGCGCCGACCTGGGGAGGGGCACGTGCTCAGTACCGCACGCCACAAGGACGTCGTCACGGACGTCGTCATCGTCGGGGCCGGGATCGCGGGGCTCGCGGCCGCCCACATGCTGACCAGCGCCGGGCTCGGCGTCACGGTCCTGGAGGCCCGGCCACGGGTCGGCGGCCGGCTGGCCACCGACGACATGGAGGGCTTCCGCCTCGACCGGACCGGGCCGCTGCTCACGGCCTCGCACGCCGAACTGCTCCGGACGCGGGGCCTGGAGGGGGTGGCGCTGCGGCCGTTCGCGCCGGGGGCCCTGGTGCACAGCGACGGTCGCTACGCGAGGGTCGGAGAACCGTTCCCGCACCCACGTCGGCGCTCCACCCACACGCCCTGGCGCGTAGGGGGAGCGTTCAGTGTGGCGCGCGCCCTCGCGAGCGCCCCTCGCAATCCGGCCGCCTCGCTGGACCAGGCGCGGCTCGGTGCCTCGCTGGCACGGCTCGCGGCGACGCCCGCTCAGCGCCTGCTGGCCCGGCCGGAGCGGACGGCCCGCGAGGCCCTGGCGGCCCGGCTGCCGGCGCGCACGGTCCAGGGGGTCGTACGGCCCCTGATCGCGGCGCTGCTCGGCGATCCCGACCTGACCACGTCCAGTCGCTACGCCGACCTGGCACTGCGCGCGTTCGCACGCGGGCGGCTCTGCGTGCCGGAGGGCGGGGCCGGCTCGCTGCCGGAGCTGCTCGCCGCGTCGCTGCCGCCGGGGACGGTGCAGACGGGCGTCCGGGTCACGGACGTCGCGATCAACCGGGTCGAGACGGCGGAGCACGGAGTCTTCGGCTGCCGTTCGGTCCTGCTGGCGACGGGCGCGCGTACGGCGGCGGAGTTGCTGCCTGGGCTGCGCGTACCCGGCTTCCACGCGCTCACCGTGCTGCATCACACGGCCCCTGAGGCACCCGCACCCGACCCGGTCCTGATTCTGGAGTCCGACCCGGGCGGCCCGGTCGCGCACACGGCCGTCATGAGCGCCGTCGATCCCACGCGGGCACCCGCGGGCCGGGTCCTGGTCACCTCGACGGTTCTGGGCACCCCGCCCGACGACGCGGAGCGCCGGGTCCGCAAGCACCTCGCGACCCTGTACGGAACGTCGACGGACGAGTGGGAGCTCCTCGCCCTGCACCACACCCCCGAGGCGATCCCCGCGATGCCTCCGCCGCACGACCCCCGTCGCCCGGTCCGTCTGCTCGCCGGTCTCTACGTCTGCGGCGACCATCGCGACACGTCCACGCCCCAGGGGGCCCTGACCTCAGCCCATCGCGCGGCGCACGCGCTCCTGACGGACCTGGGCGTCCGTGTGCCCCGGAGTGCCCCGGCGGAGGCGGCGGCGTAGAAGTGCCCGGCCGGCCGGGCGGGACCGCCGGCAGGCACGCGGGGCGTCAGCCGATCGCCGCCACGCGGTCGCGGTAGACACGGACCGCGGCCGCGTCGCGGTACGGCTCCAGACGGCGTTCGAAGTCGCGGACGTACTCGAGCGCGCGGGCCGAGCGCATCTCGGAGGCCTGCTGCGCCGCCTCCGCGCCCAGCGCGCACGCCTGGTCCAGTTCGCCGAGGCCGAGGCGGGCGGAGGCGAGAACCACCCGGCAGAAGAGGCGGCTGCGCGCGAAGCCCGGGGCACGGAGCTGGAGGGAGCGTTCGGCGTGCTGCGCCGCGGCCCGGTACTGCTGGAGGTCGCGGTGGCAGTGCCCGAACTCGTCGGCGAGCTGCGCCTCGTCGAAGGGGCGCGCCCAGTACGGCACGTCGTCCCCGGGCCTGGCCGCCTCCAGCGCCCGTTCGGCCCTGGCCAGCGCGGCACCGCACGCCCGGGCCTCGCCGAGCACCCCGTGCCCGCGCGCCTCCACGGAGTGCAGCAGGGCCTGGACGACGGGCGGTGCGGCCGAGCCGACGCCCTGCTGTGCGACCCGGGCCAGCTGCACGGCCTCGCGCCCGTGGCCGAGGTAGACGGCCTGCCGGCTCATGGTGATCAGGACGTACGAGCCGTAGGCCCGGTCCCCCGCCGCCTGCGCGAGCCGCAGAGCCTGGACGAAGTACCGCTGGGCGAGTCCGTGCGCCGCGATGTCGTACGAGGTCCAGCCGGCCAGTCTCGTCAGGTCGGCCGCCGCGGCGAACAGGCGGCGGCCGACGGTCTCCCCGTAGACGCCGCGCAGCATCGGCTCGGCCTCGTGCTCCAGGTAGCGCACGAGGGCCTGGCGGGCGTGGCCGCCGCCGTACGCGTGGTCGAGGGTGCGGAACAGCTCACCGACCGAGCGCAGCGCGGCGATGTCGCCGCTGGAGACCCGCTGCCCGGGCCCCCGGTCCGTGCCGCGCTGCCGGGGCACCGAGAGCCGGCCCTGGTGCGGCACGCGGGGGTCCTGCGCGAGCCTGCCGTCCGCGCCGAGCCGCCCGTTCGGCGTGGCGCTCTCGCTCCGTGCCACCCGGTCGTCGGCCCGGCCGATCAGCCAGTCGCGGCTGGGGACGACGAGCCCCGCCGGGGTGAAGGCGATCTTGCGCAGCTCCGCGTGGCTGCCGGAGTCCTTCCGCCACAGCCCGCTGACGATGTCGACGGCCTCCTCGGGTGTCGCCGCGAACTCGAGACCGGCGTACACGGGGGCGCAGGCGTCCAGACCGAGGTCCTGCGCGGAGAGGCGGCGGCCCAGGCGCCGGGTGAAGACCTCGGCGATCAGGGCGGGCGTGGTGCCGCGCGGCTGCTGACCGCGCAGCCAGCGGGTCACGGAGGTCTTGTCGTACCGCAGGTCGAGTCCGTGCTCCAGACCGAGCTGGTCCACCCGTCTCGCCAGTCCCGCGTTGGAGAATCCGGCCTCGGCGATGAGCGCGGCGAGCCGACGGTTCGGGATGCGCTGCGGGGGTCGTTCCGTCATCAGCTGTGCGGTCTCCTGCCTTCCGGGCCCAGGTGGAAGCCCGTGCGGACCCTCATGGAACGGCGTGAATTTAGCGGCCCTCACCGCCGATACCGCCTCCTTCGCCCCACATTC
Source organism: Streptomyces sp. NPDC057271 (assembly GCF_042668715.1). Taxonomy (NCBI): domain Bacteria; kingdom Bacillati; phylum Actinomycetota; class Actinomycetes; order Kitasatosporales; family Streptomycetaceae; genus Streptomyces; species Streptomyces sp. NPDC057271. The sequence goes on along the minus strand of NZ_JBHUYJ010000180.1, from coordinate 3,512 downwards.
ATCCGATCGTGTGAGGATCGGGGCCGTGGCTGACCGACGGGTCCCCGTGCCGGGCCCCCCGCACCTGCCGGACCGGTGTCCGTCACGCCGCCGTACAGTGGCATGGGCGCGAATGACGCATGGTGCCGAGCCGCCCCGGGACGATCCCCGGACCCGGCCACGGCGCCCAGGAGGAGGCACTGCCGTGAGTGAGCTGCGATTCGTCCGTCTGGGCTTCGGCGACGACGCCGTCGAGTACCAGGTGGCCTGGGACAAGCAGCGCGAGGTGCACACCGCCCGGTTCGCCGACGAGATCACCGACACCTGTCTGCTCCTGGAACACCCGCCCGTGTACACGGCGGGCCGGCGTACGGAGGAGAGCGAGCGCCCCCTGGACGGGACGCCGGTCGTGGACGTGGACCGCGGTGGAAAGATCACCTGGCACGGCCCGGGTCAGCTCGTCGGCTACCCGATCATGAAGCTTCCCCGTCCGGTCGACGTCGTCGCGCACGTGCGCCGTCTGGAGGAGGCGCTGATCCGCACGGCCGCCGAGTTCGGCGTGGAGACCACCCGGATCGAGGGCCGCAGCGGCGTGTGGGTGCTGGGCGACCCGGTGGAGCAGCGTCCGGCGCATCCGGAGGGGGTTGCGCGCAGCGGTTCCGGCGAGGGTGGTGACGGGCGACGGGAGGGCCTCTCGCTGGACTTCGACCCGCGGCTGAGCGACCCGGAGTTCGACCCGCGGCTCAACGGCCCTGAGTACGCCCCGTCCAACGCCGGTCAGCGCCGCGAGGACCGCAAGCTGGCCGCGATCGGGATCCGGGTCGCCAAGGGCGTCACCATGCACGGCTTCGCCCTGAACGTGAACCCGGACAACGCCTGGTTCGACCGGATCATCCCCTGCGGCATCCGGGACGCGGGCGTGGCCTCGCTTGCGAGCGAGCTGGGCCGGGACATCACGATCGAGGAGGTCCTGCCGGTGGTCGAGAAGCATCTGCGCGCCGTCCTGGAGAACGCGGAGCCGAAGCCGCGCCCGGTCGAGCGCGGGACGGCCACCACCTCCGCGTAGGGAATCGCGCGGGGAATGCCGGGCTCTGGCCACAGGTTGCCCAGGCGTAAACAAAACCGTACGAACAACGGGCGTACCCTGGTGTGCGCCGAAGAATCGAAGCTACAGGGAGCCGGTCGTGTCCGCAGTCGCACCCGACGGACGCAAGATGCTGCGCCTGGAGGTCCGTAACGCCCAGACCCCCATCGAGCGCAAGCCCGAGTGGATCAAGACCCGGGCGAAGATGGGCCCCGAGTACACGAAGATGCAGGGGCTCGTGAAGAGCGAGGGCCTGCACACGGTCTGCCAGGAGGCGGGCTGTCCCAACATCTTCGAATGCTGGGAGGACCGCGAGGCCACCTTCCTCATCGGCGGTGACCAGTGCACGCGGCGCTGCGACTTCTGCCAGATCGACACGGGCAAGCCCGAGGCGCTGGACCGTGACGAGCCCCGCCGCGTCGGTGAGTCGGTCGTCACGATGGACCTGAACTACGCCACCATCACCGGCGTCGCGCGCGACGACCTGGAGGACGGCGGCGCCTGGCTGTACGCGGAGACCGTGCGCCAGATCCACCAGCAGACGGCGGGCCGCGCCGACGGCCGTACGAAGGTCGAGCTGCTCGCCCCCGACTTCAACGCGGTGCCGGAACTCCTGGCGGAGGTCTTCGCCTCCCGCCCCGAGGTCTTCGCGCACAACGTGGAGACGGTGCCGCGGATCTTCAAGCGGATCCGTCCCGGCTTCCGGTACGAGCGTTCGCTGGACGTCATCACCCGGGCCCGTGACTACGGTCTGGTCACGAAGTCGAACCTGATCCTCGGCATGGGCGAGACCCGCGAGGAGATCAGCGAGGCGCTCCAGCAGCTGCACGCGGCGGGTTGCGAGCTCATCACGATCACGCAGTACCTGCGCCCCTCCGTCCGGCACCACCCGGTCGAGCGCTGGGTGAAGCCGCATGAGTTCGTGGAGCTGAAGGAGGAGGCCGACGAGATCGGCTTCTCCGGTGTGATGTCGGGCCCGCTGGTCCGGTCCTCGTACCGCGCGGGCCGGCTCTACCAGCAGGCGATCGAGAAGCGCGGCGCGGTCGACAACGCCACGCAGGCCGTCTGAGGGCATGACGTGACCGGCGTTGCGCGCCGCCGCGTGACCGGCGCGTGATCGGTGTGCGCGCCGCCGCGTGATCGGCGCGCGATCGGCGTGTGAATTCACGCACAAGAAGTTACCGGCCGGTAGTGGCTGATCCGGCGCGACCCGTACACCCCCGCAGGTCAGCGGGCCGTACGGGTCGCGTCCGTGTCCCCGGGTGCGTGCAGATGGCCGCATCAACGTTTCATCAGTGTTTGACCACCGGGTCACGCACTGGTAACACCAGTCTGTGAGCCTGGTTTCACTCACCGCACACCCCGTCGTGAGCGCCGCACTCGCACCACCCCCCACCTCGTCTCATCCACGCTTGAGGGAGGACCCCCGCCATGCAGGCCGCGACCCACGTCCGTGCCACCGCCATCCCGTCCGTCACCGAGGCCCTGAAGGCCGTCGAGGCCCTGCTGCTCGCCGGAGGGCAGCGGACGGCCCGCCGGAACGCCTGGAACTCGGTCCTGGAGGACCGCCGCCGGGCCAAGGACCGGGTCGAGGCCCAGCATGTGATGGAGGCCGTGGCTGGCCGCGCTTCCCGGGCCACGTAAACTTCAGGACATGGCGAGGAAGGCAAACACGGGCAGCGGTGACGCTGCGAACCAGGGGCGACTGAAGCAGATCGCCCTCACGTACAAGATGACCCGAAAGGCCGACCCGAAGGTCGGACTTGTCGTCGCGGGCGTGGGCATCGTCGTACTCGGTGTCCTCCTCGCGATCGGCTTCCTGATCGGGCACCCGGTCTACCTGGGCATCCTGGGCTTCATCCTGGCGCTGCTCGCGATGGCCATCGTCTTCGGACGACGTGCCGAGCGCGCGGCCTTCGGGCAGATGGAGGGCCAGCCGGGCGCGGCTGCCGCGGTGCTCGACAACATCGGGCGCGGCTGGACGACGACCCCGGCGATCGCGATGAACAAGAGCCAGGACGTCGTGCACCGCGCGGTCGGCCGGGCGGGCATCGTGCTGGTGGCCGAGGGCAACCCGAACCGGGTGAAGCCCCTGCTGGCGGCCGAGAAGAAGAAGATGGCCCGCATCGTCGTGGACGTGCCGGTGACCGACATCATCGTCGGCAACGGCGAGGGCCAGGTGCCGCTGAAGAAGGTCCGCACGACCATGCTGAAGCTGCCGCGCGTGCTCTCCGGCCCCCAGGTGACGGCGGCCAACGACCGGCTGCGGGCCATGGGCGACCTGATGAGCAACATGCCGCTGCCGAAGGGTCCGATGCCGAAGGGCATGCGGATGCCGCGCGGCGGAAAGATGCGCTGACCTCCGACGGAGGACTCCTCCACGACGAAGGGCGCCCCCAAAAACGGTTGGTTCCAGGGGCGCCCCTCCTCGTGCGGGTGTCCGTCGTTG
>NZ_JBHUYJ010000179.1:0-8419 GCF_042668715.1 Streptomyces sp. NPDC057271 | reverse complement strand
GCCGGGAGGGCAGTCGTCAGGCGCGCGAAGCGCGTCAAGCCCGCTGCCGCAAGGTAAGCAGGAATCTCCCGGCTTCAGCCGGGAGAGCACTTCAAACGGACCACGGCCTGAACCTCGACCTCGCCGAGCGCGTCTTCATCAACCAGAACTGCACGTTCCTGGACTACGCCGGCATCCGCCTCGGCGAGCGTGTGATGGTCGGGCCGAAGGTCACGTTCATCACCAGCGGCCACCCGGTCGATCCCGAGGAACGGCGGCTGTACCTCACCGGCGCACCCATCGACGTGGCGGAGAACGTGTGGATCGGCGCCGGTGCCACCATCCTGCCCGGCGTCCGCATCGGCCGTGACGCGGTGATCGCGGCCGGTGCGGTCGTGGCCGACGACGTTCCGCCGGCAAGCCTGGTGACCGGTGGCAAGGCGACCGTGCGGCGCACGTGGTGACCGTGCCCTTCGGGACCGCATATCGCGTTGTGGGCGGCCGGGGGCGCGCATAGGGTCGCCGGCATGTCCGTACGTCCTCGTATGCGTGAAGCCCTGCCCGTCGCCATGCGCGCCCGCGACAAGGCCGCCGTGAGCGCCCTGCGCTCGACCCTCTCCGCGCTGGACAACGCCGAGGCCGTGCCCCTGGCCGAGGACCAGCTCCGTGGCACCGCCCTCGAGGCCTCGCCCGCCGGTGTCGGTGCCACCGAAGCCGTACGGCAGGAACTGAGCGAGCAGACCGTGGTGGAACTCGTCCGCGCCGAGGCCACCGAGCGCCTGGAGGCCGCCGCGCAGTTGACCGCGCCCGCGCACGCCGACCGGGCCGAACGGCTCCGCGCGGAGGCCGCCGTACTCCTGCGCTTCCTGGACGGGCCCGGCGCCGCCTAGATGTCGTGTCCCGGGAGGTTGTGGACGGGTGTTTTTTGCCAGGTCTCGGCTGAGGGATCTTGAAGGGGTGTGACCCGGATACGCCAGAAACCCGCCAGAACCTGATCTCGGCCTGCTGAGTGCCTGACGCTGTCGGGGATCTTGGCGATGACGGTCGGCCATGCCCTCGCCATCTCAGTCTCCAAGATCCCCGACCTCGTCACCCGCGATCAGCTCTGCGTCTCCTCACGGCGTCCCATAGCGGCGGCATCGGGTACGACGAGCAGCTTGCCGGTGGTACGCCGAGCCTCCAGATCGCTGTGGGCCTGGGCGGCCTCGGACAATGCGTAGCGGCCCGTCACGGTGACCTCAAGCGCCTTGGAGCGCACCCACTCGAACACATCGGCGGCCCGTCGGAGCAGTTCGGACCGATCGGCGATGAAGTCCCCGAGGCTGGGCCGGATCAGGGTCAGCGAACCGCCGTGGGCCAGCCGAATCGGATCAAACGGAGGCACGGCACCACTTGCCGCGCCGAAGAGCACGAGATGGCCGCGGGTTCGCAGGCTGGCGAGGCTCGCATCGAAGGTGTGCGCGCCGACGCCGTCGAAGACAACCGGCAGTCCCTGACCGCCGTTGAGCCGCCTCACCTCGGCTGCGAGATCGTCGACTTCGGAGGAAAGGATCACCTCGGCGGCCCCGGCACGCTTCGCCAGCTCGGCCTTCGCCGCGGTCGACGTCGTGCCGATCACCCTGCCGCCGAGATGGGTGATGAGCTGGGTCAAAAGGAGCCCCATGCCACCGGCAGCCGCATGCACGAGCACCGTGTCGCCCCGCTGGACCGGGTATGCGTCTGTGACGAGATAGTGCGCGGTCATTCCTTGCAGGAGCACGGCGGCGGCAGTCTCGAAGCCGATGTCGTCGGGCAGCGGCACCAGCCGGGAGGAGTCCACGACGGCCCGCTCGGCATACGTGCCGGGAATCTCCACCCAACCGACCCGGTCCCCGACTGCGACGTCAGCGACGCCGGGTCCCACTTCGACGACCGTGCCGGCGCCCTCAGCGCCCGGGGTGAAGGGCAGCGGGAGGCTGTACCGGCCTTCGCGGTGGTAGACGTCGAGGAAGTTGACCCCGGATGCGGCGACCTCCACGACCGCCTCGCCCGGACCCGGCCGCGGCTGGTCCACCTCGGCCTCCTGCAGCACCTCGGGACCGCCCACTTCGTACACCTGAATCGCTCGCATGACCCTCCTGTAACGGCTCTCGTCCCCCACCAACCCCGTCGATGGCGATCCGATTCCCGGTCAGGCGGCCGGCCTCGGCGCGGCCGACGGCAAGCGGTACGCGGTCGTCGCCTTCCCCACCAGCACGAAGGGGTCGGGCAGCTCCCCCGACAGCCGTCCTGGACGGGACGACCGGGGCCGACAAGGCACCGATCCCGGATTCTCACCGCTGCTGGTCAACACGTACGTGGGGCTGATCCACCGGGGGAACGGCCGGGTCGACGGCTTCCGGGCCACGCGCTGATCCCGGTGCGGCAACGCCCGGCCGTGATCGGGAGTCTGCCGCCCGCCGGGCGGTCCAGGGCCATAGGATCACCGCGCATTCAGGGGAGATCCGAGGGGGAGAACCGGTATGACACCGCGTGACGCACGCATGCCGACGGAGGCCGGGCCGTACCGGCTGCTCACCGAGTTGGGCAGCGGCGGCATGGGCCGGGTGTTCCTCGGAGCCGCTCCCGACGGCCGCCTCGCCGCGGTGAAGCAGGTGCACCGGCGGTTCGCCGCCGAGGACGGCTTCCGTTCACGCTTCCGGAGCGAGGTCGCCGCCTCGCGCAAGGTCTCCGGCGCCTACACGGCCGCCGTCATGGACGCCGACGCCGACGCCGAGCTGCCCTGGCTCGCCTCGGTGTTCGTGCCCGGCCCCTCCCTCGGCGCGGCCGTGAAGACCACCGGACCGCTGCCCACGGAGACCTTACGCCGACTGGCGCTCGGCCTGGTGACGGCGCTCGAGGAGATCCACCGCGTCCGTCTCATCCACCGTGATCTCAAGCCGGAGAACGTCCTGCTCGCCGAGGACGGCGTCCGCGTGATCGACTTCGGCATCGCCCGTGCGGTCGAGCCGGAAGCGGCCACCGCGCTGACCCAGACCGGCTGGGTGATCGGCTCGCCGCCGTTCATGTCGCCCGAGCAGGCCGAGACCAAGAAGCTCACCGAGGCGAGCGACATCTTCTCGCTCGGCGCCGTCCTCGCCTTCGCCGCGACCGGCCGCTCGCCCTTCGCGGCCGACTCGACCCTCATGACCCTGTTCAACGTGGTCAACTCCAAGCCCGACCTCGCCGGCGTACCGAAAGAACTGCGAGGGGCCGTCGCCCGCTGCCTCGCCAAGGACCCGTCGAGCCGCCCGACCGTCGCCGAACTCCGCAAGCTGCTCGGTCCCGTGTCCCCGGCGACCCGGCCCTGGCCGCCCGCCGTCCATGAACTGATCGCGGAACAGAAGGGCCGGCTGGAGGCCCTGTTGGGCGGGGACGACATCGCCGAGGACAGCACGTCCGTCCCACCCCCACGGGAACCCGAGCCCGCCCCGGCAGCCGAGACCGTCACGGCGCCCGTACGGGACCCCGCCCCCACCACTCGCGCACCGCGCAGGCGCGGCAGGCTCGTGGCCCTGCTCACGGCGGGCGCGGTCGCCCTGGCGGGCGCGGGAGTCGGCACGTACATCGCGCTTCGGGAGGACGACGGCAAGGGCGGCGGTACGGACGGCGCCGCGAAGAGTCCGGCGGACAAGTACACGAAGCTGCCGCTCTGCGCGGACGCGGCCCCGACGCTTCCCCTGCCGGCCCGGCGCGCGGACCAGGACAGCAGCGTCGAGAACAGCCCCGTCCACGTGACCCGCTGCTCCTGGTACGGAACGGAGGTCCACCCCACGGAGCTGTACCCGATGGACAAGCCGGAAGCCGTCGTCCGCTGGACCCTGATCCGGACGACCGGCGCGGACGGGAACGGTACGGAGCGCCAGGACGAGTCCTTCGACCGAGAGGCGTCGCTCTCAGGCCGCGAGGACGTCGGCCTCGGCGACGAGGCGTCCTGGGACACGTCCCGCCGCGACTGGAACTGCTCCCTGAACGTCCGCGACGGCAACCTCGCCGTCTGGGTCATGCTGACCGGCGACCGGCACCCCAACTCCACCTGCGAGGAGGAGGCCGTGCGGATCGCCAGGGCCGCGGTGTCAGCGATGCCCGAGTGACGACCCCTTGACCCCGTCGACGAACGCCGCCCACGCGGTCGCGGGGAAGAGGAGCGCGGGACCGGTGGGGTTCTTGCTGTCCCGGACGGGGACGTGGGCGGAGCAGGCGGCGTCGTTGACTTCGAGGCAGTCGCCGCTATTGCCACCGCTGTACGAGGACTTGCGCCAGGCGTCGCCGACTTCGAGGCAGTTGCCGCTGTCCCCACCGCTGTACGAGGACTTGCGCCAGCCGGGGACGACCGAGGCGTCAGGGATGCTCGTGCTGCTGTGATGCATGCTCGTATTCCTTCGCAACGGACCTGATCAGAGCAAGCGACTCGCAGTGGGACAGCGCGTCACCCAGAGCGTGATCGTAGTCGAGCTGACATGCGCGGACCATGTCCGGAGACTCCCAGACCCGCCCGCTGTTGAGGCCTTCCACGTACGCGATCGGGGGCTGGTCCTCGAACCACATCAGCGAGACGAACCCCTCCAGGAGCGTGTGGGCACCCGCACTGAACGGCAGTACGTGCACACGGATCCGGCGGGCCTCCGCCATGCTCACGATGTGACGGAGCTGCTCGCACATCACCGCCGCGCCACCTATGTTCCGTCGTAGCACGGCCTCGTCGAGGATCACCCAGAACATCGGAGAGTCGAAATTCTCCAGGATGCGGGCCCGTTCCAGCCTTGTGACGAGGAGCCTGTCACATTCGTCGTCGCCCTTGGGCTCAGGGCCCGAGGTGAGGACCTCTTCGGCGTACGCCCGGGTCTGGAGGACTCCGGGGACCAGTGTCGGCGCGTACACCCGGATCACCGTCGCCTGGCCCTCGAACTCCAGAGCCTCCTCGAAGTGCTCCGCCACCTTCTTGCCGTCCAGCATCGGCAGGAACCGCTCGAAGAAGTCGTCCCCTGTATTCAGCACCTGGTCCAGGCGCCGCGCGTCCGCCACGTCCGGGCGGCGGCGGCCCGCTTCCATGTGCGCCAGGTGGGTGCGCGAGATGATCGTCAGTTCGCTGAGGCCCTCCTGCGTGAGCCCCGCCGCTTCCCTTCGGCGTTTCAGCTCTTCACCGTATTTTCGGCGCGATTCAGGATTGTCCTCGATTGCCACGACCAACTCCCCGACGTGCTGGTTGCGTTGTCACATCCGAACCCCTGTCGAGCGTAACGTGATCCACGCCACTGTGTGACCGGAACAACACACAGAGCGAAAGGGCTCGCGCGCAATGCAAACCCCCCACGGTCCCGGCGCCTTCGTCGCCCATACCGGAACCGACGTCTACGGCCCCGGCAAGGTCATCGGCGTGGACGGAGTCCACCGGCGTGTGCGGTTCGTGCACTTCGTGGCCACGATCCGCGCCTGCGACCTCCGGCCCGCCACGCCCCGCGAGACGCGGGAGATCCAGGACTGGCTGCGCACGAAGCAGCAGCGGTACGGCGGCGAGTGGTGATGACGCTGCGCGTCTCGCGCGACGGCGGCCGCACCTGGTCCACCACCAGGACGTACGCACCCCGGAGAGGAGACGTGCCCGTCGAATCGATTCTGCGATTCCCGCCCTGCCGGTGCGCCCGCTGCATCGTCACATCGAGTGATCAGACGACCACGGAGCTTGCGGTACGGTGAGCACAAAAGCGGCCCCCGAGCTGGTTGCAGCCAGCGCCGAGGGCCTTCACTTCGAGTGCTTAGAGGAGCACCCGGAATGCTTCGTCATGCTAACGCGCCGACCCGGCGCTTCAGTCAGATCCCCCACGAGATCCTTCGGCATCCCGATCTCAATTCCGACGCCGTACGGCTTCTGTGCTGGCAGCTCTCGCTTCCCGACGGCGTCAACGAGCCGCTCTCCAAGACCGCCGAACGGGCGGGCATCCGCAAGGTCGCCTTCCTGCGCGCCAAGGGCCAGTTGAAGGCGGCCGGCTATCTCCACGAGTGGCGCGAGCAGGGCGCTCGCGGGCTCTGGGCCACCCGGCAGCTCGTCTCCAACGTGCCGCTGAGCCCCGCCGAGGTGTCAGCGGTGCGGTGCGGCCCTCCGACGGACACCCGTCCGGCCGCCGGTGAGCCGACCGGTCGGGCCGTCGGCCGTCATCCAGAAGGAACATCCGGGGAGAACACCTCCAACCCTCCCCCACCCGAGGCCGTCGAAGTCCCCGGGGGTCACGGGGGTCACGGGGGTCACGGGGGTCACGGGGGTCACGGGGGTCACGGGGGTCACGATGCGCCCGAGGCGCGCCGCCTCGTCGACGGGCTGCCCGCCCTCGATCCCCGGCTGCGCGTTCCGCGCGCCATGCTCCCCGAGTTGACGGGCCTCGCGGCCCGCTGGCTGGAGGCGGGGCACATGGCCGACGCCGTGCGGGACGCCGTCGCCCGCTGCCTGCCGGGCCGGGGCAGCCCCATCCACCGTCCCGGCGGGCTGCTGCGGTACATCCTGCGCGAGGTGCCGCCGGTCGCCCCGCCGCCACCGCAGCCGAGGGTCGCGCGCCTCCGGGAGTGCGAGAGCGGGCGGCATGTACAGCCGTACCTGTTCCTGCCCTCGGCGGACGAGGACCACTGCGACGACTGCCGCCGGCCCCGCACCGCCCTCACCACCGCCACCGCGCAGACCGGTCCTTCCCTGGCCCGCGCGGCCCTCCGGCGGCACCTGTAGGGCGCTGGACGGTTCGGCGCGGTCCGGCAGGTCCGACAGGTCCGACAGGTCCGGTCCAACCCTCCTGACGGCACACACGCGCGTGCGCGTTCGGGCGCCTTGCTGCTTACTCGTCGTCGTACCACTCACGGGGCGCACCCGGCTCGTGGTGCAGCCCGGCGTGGCCGCGCGGCAGCGAGCAGAAGAAGTTGCCCTGCAGGAGGAGGTCCCAGGTGTCCGGCCCCGGCATGGAGCAGCGAGGTGCGGGCTCCGCATCCGACGCGGGATTCTGATCGGTGGTCATACGTGCATTCTGCCTCGCGGAGGGGCATCGGCGCGTGCCTCACTGCACGCCTCATCCCCTCGGCACCCGGGAGTTGTCTGTACAACTCGGCGACACTGTTCTCCGACTCGTCTTCACAGGTTCACCCCCGACTGCTGCGATACACGGGCCATGTGAAGAGCGCTTGATCGAGGAGGCTCAGGTGAATCTCGTAGTCAACGGAGACGCGGAGAGCGGGCCCGGCGGGTCCGCCGAGCCGGTCACCGGCGTGACCGGCTGGGAGGTGCGGGAAGGAGCGCCCGCGCTCATCGCGTACAGCCTGGGCAACGGCTACCCGGGGCCCGCGGACCCCGGGCCGTCCGCCCGTGGCACGCGGTTCTTCTCCGGCGGCAACAGCCCGCGCACCGCCCTCGTCCAGGACATCGCCCTGCCGAGGACGGGCACCACGGGGTGGCGGCACATCGACGCCGGGCGGGTGCGGTACACCCTCGCCGGCTGGCTGGGCGGCTACGCCACGCAGGAGGACGGCGCCAGGCTGTCCGTGGAGTTCCGGAACGCCCAGGGGACCCCGGTCGCCCTGTCCGTGCTCGGCCCGGTGACGGCCGCCGAGCGGCTGTCCCGTACCGCGCTCCTGGAGCGTACGGCGACCGCGCGGGTGCCGCGTACGGCGCGCTCCGCGCGGGTGCTGCTCGTCCTCACCCGCAGCGGTGGCGGAACGTCCAACGACGGCTACGCGGACTCGATATCGCTCACGCTGCACGCCACGGAGGGACTCAAGTGACCAGGCTCAACCGACGCGATCTGCTCAAGGCCGCCGGAGCCGCCGGTGCCCTGAACCTCGCCTGGCCGCTGGCCGCCGGGCTCTCGCCCGCGCAGGCCCTGGAGGCCGCCCAGGCGCTGGGCGCCGACTACGACCCGGCGCCGTTCACCCTCGGCGTCGCGTCCGGCGACCCGCAGCCGGACAGCGTCCTGCTGTGGACCCGGCTGGCCCCCGAGCCGCTGGCCGCCGAACAGAAGCTGTCCGAGATCGTCGAGGTCCAGTGGGTCGTCGCCACCGACCCCCAGCTGACGCGGGTCGTCGCGGAAGGCACCGTGCCCGCCTCGGCGACGCTCGGTCACAGCGTGCACGTCCCGGTCTCCGGGCTGAGCCCGAACACCCGCTACTGGTACGCGTTCAGGGCGCTGGGCAGGCGCAGCCGGATCGGCCGTACGAAGACCGCGCCCGTCGGCCGCGTCTCCTCGGTGCGCTTCGCCGCGGCCAACTGCCAGGCGTTCCACGACGGTTTCTACGCGGCCCACCGGGGCATCGCGCGCGAGAACGTCGACTTCGTCGTCCACCTCGGCGACTACATCTACCTCTGATCTTGGCCAGTGCTCCGCCCTTCAGGGCGGGGGTGAAGGCCATCCTTGGACCGGAGGCGCGGAGCGCCGGAGTGCTCTGTGTC
>NZ_JBHUYJ010000178.1:0-8476 GCF_042668715.1 Streptomyces sp. NPDC057271 | reverse complement strand
CGGTCTTCCGGCTCCAGTCCTCCGTAGCGATCTTGAACACCTCCGAAATCAAGGTGTTGCGACGACCAGTTGAATCCGCCCTCGCTGCCGCGGTCGCTGTGGAAGATCACGCCGCGCACGTCGCCGCCGCGGGTGGCCGCTGCCATGTTCAGCGCCGCCACGGCCAGGTCCGCGTCGTGGTGGGCGCCCATCGCGTAGCCGAGCAGGCGCCGGGAGAACAGGTCGATGACCGTGGCGAGGTAGAGCTTGCCCTCCTCGGTGACGATCTCCGTCATGTCGCCCGCCCAGACGAGATCGGGTTCCTCGGCGGTGAAGTCCCGCTTGACGAAGTCCGGTGCGGCCGACCGCTTCCCCGGCCTGGTCAGCCCGCTCCGGCGTCTGACCGTCCGGGCGACGAGGCCGAGTTCGGCCATCAGCTTCGCCACGGTGTTCACCGAGACGCGCCAGCCCCGGCGAACCAGCAGGACGAAGATCTTCGGCGACCCGTAGGTCCCGCCGGACTCGGCGAAGATCTCCTCGATCTCGTCGGCCAGCCGCTGCCTGCGCTGTTCACGCCCGGTGGGTTCGCGGTCGCGCCACTTGTAGAACCATGACTCGCTCACGCCCAGGGCGCGGCACGAGACGGTGTGCGGGATGCCGTGCCCGGTCCTGTTGTCGCTGATCACCCCGGCCACGGCGGCCGGGTCCGCCGCAGCTACTTCACCCACAGGACCATGCAGCGTTTGAGGGCATCGCGCTCCATCCCGAGCTCCTTGTTCTCCTTCTTCAACGCCGCGTTCTCTGCCGTCAGCCGGGCGATCAACGCGTCCTTGTCCTCCGGCGTGGCCTTCCCGGCCCGCTTCGCCCGCGAGACCCAGCTCGCCAGGGTCGTCTCGTTGATCCCCAGGTCCTCCGCGACCTCGGGGACCGGCTTCCCGGTCTCCGTCACGATGCGTACCGCCCCCTCACGAAACTCCGCTGTGAACTTCCGACGCTTCTCCGCCATGACAACCAACATCCCCTGCTGTCACGGACTCCACGCTACGAGGGGAACCTCAGGCTGCGGATCACCTCGGCGTGCGGGTGCTCGTGAAACCGGGCCTCGATGAGAGAGTCGAGCTCGGCGATCTCAGCGTCGAGGGCCATCACCCCCTTCGCGAGACGGGCCACCATCGTGGCTGCCAGCCTCTCCCCGGGCAGCTCGGTGTGCTGAGAATGGGCCGCGTCGACCGCGGCCTGGGCGACGGCGTCGGCGTTCTTGACCTTGCGGTTCTTCAGCCAGGTTCCGATGCGTCTGGCACCACTGCGGCGGATCGAAGCCGGACTCTGGTAGCCGGTCAGGAGTATGACGGGCCCCTTGTTGCTCAGGTCGAGAGTCCGCTCCAGCGCCGGGAATATCTCGAGGAGCTGGGCTCGGAGCCGGTTGATCTGCCGGGTGCGGTCACTGACCAGATCGGTGCGGCGGGTGGTCAGGATCCGCAAGTCGACGGCCTTCTCGTCGCCGGGCCGCAACAGGCCGAGGTCGCGGCGCATGCGGGCCTGGTCCGCGATGACAAAGGCGTCCTTCTCGTCCGTCTTGCCCTGGCCGCGGTAGGCCGCCGACGCCTGGTGCACGGCCAGGCCGGTGAGATAGACCATCGGCTGGCCGTGGCTGAGCAGGAGCCCGATGAGCAGGGCGGCGCCACCGTGATTGATGTCCACCGCCCAGAGCGTTTCCTCGGACAGCGCGAGCACGTCCCCGATGAGTTCGAGCAGAGCCGGTTCGTCGTTGAGGACCCGCCGCGAGAGCAGGCGTTCGCCGTGCGCGTCGATCACCACACAATGGTGATGTTCCTTGCCGATGTCCACTCCGGCCCAGATCTGGGGCACGGTCACCTCCGCCAGCTCGTCGTCCAAGAACAGTCCCGCAGATGACCTCGCCGACGTTGTCCTACGAAGCGATCGAGTCGCGTATCCCAATTAGCGGTCGAGTCGTCGCGGGGTCCAGGGCGGCCAAGTTCTTTGAGCCATCCAACGGCGACAAGCTCACAGCCATACCCCGAACCCCTGGGCCCTGCCGATCCTACGAATGACCGGCTCAAACCCACACTTGGAAGGTAGGACAAGCTTATGACGGAGGCCGTTGACTGCACGTCGGGGGCTCCGATCAGCCGCCCGGCCACCCGCGAGCGATTGTGCGTCGCGAACCGTCACGTCACCACCGTGACCACCGGGCCGTCGGCGGTCGCCCCGGTTTCGGCGGTGCCCATCTGATCGGCGAGGCGGAGGGCTTCGTCGATCAGGGTCTCGACGATCTTCGATTCAGGGACGGTCCGGACGACCTGGCCCTTGACGAAGATCTGGCCCTTGCCGTTGCCCGAGGCCACACCGAGGTCGGCTTCCCGGGCTTCGCCCGGGCCGTTGACGACGCAGCCCATGACGGCGACGCGGAGGGGCACGGGCAGGTCTTCGAGGCCAGCGGTTACCTCTTCGGCGAGCTTGTAGACGTCGACCTGGGCGCGGCCGCAGGACGGGCAGGAGACGATCTCCAGTCTGCGCGGCCGAAGGCTGAGGGACTGCAGGATCTGGATACCCACCTTGATCTCCTCCACCGGCGGTGCGGAGAGGGAGACCCTGATGGTGTCCCCGATTCCCTGGCGGAGCAGGGCGCCGAAGGCAACGGCAGATTTGACGGTTCCCTGGAAGGCAGGCCCGGCTTCGGTGACCCCGAGGTGGAGCGGGTAGTCACACTGGGCGGCCAGCTGTTCGTAGGCGCGGACCATCACGACGGGGTCGTGGTGCTTCACGGAGATCTTGAGGTCGTGGAAGTCGTGTTCGGCGAAGAGCGATGCTTCCCACAGCGCGGACTCGGCCAGTGCCTCGGGGGTCGCCCTGCCGTGCTTCTTCAGCAGTCGGGGGTCCAGCGAGCCGGCGTTGACGCCGATCCGGACGGGTGTGCCGTGGTCGCGTGCTGCCTGGGCGATCTCCTTGACCTTGTCGTCGAACTTCTTGATGTTGCCGGGGTTGACGCGGACCGCGGCGCAGCCCGCCTCGATCGCGGCGAAGACGTACTTCGGCTGGAAGTGGATGTCCGCGATCACCGGGATCTTGGACTTGCGGGCGATCACCGGCAGGGCGTCGGCATCGTCCTGCGAGGGACAGGCGACCCGGACGATGTCGCAGCCGGCGGCGGTGAGTTCGGCGATCTGCTGCAGTGTGGCGTTGACGTCGGCAGTGACCGTGGTCGTCATGGACTGCACCGACACAGAGTGCTCGCTGCCCACGCCGACCGCACCGACCGTCAACTGACGAGTGACACGCCGCGGCGCCAGTACGTGCGGCGCGGGACCGGGCATGCCGAGCACGGTGGTGCTGCTCATCGGGCTCCCACCTTCTCTCCGGGGCGTCCCGCCTCCGCGCGGGGGACCGGCCAGTCGGGCGTGTCGAGGCTCCCGACGAGCTGCTGGGCCAGCGCTTCGGGGTGGAGACCCTGTTCGGCGAGGAGGTCCTGGCGCTTTCCCGCGGCCAGGAACTGCGGAGCCAGGCCGAAGGTGCGCAGCCGGGTGGCGTTGTTGTGGTCGCGTAGCAGGTCGGCCACGGCGGAGCCGACGCCGCCGGTGCGGTTGCCGTCCTCGACGACGGCCACCAGCCGGTGGTCGCGCGCCATCGGCAGCAGCGCGGGATCGACCGGTAGGACCCACCGCGGGTCCACCACCGTGACGCCGATGCCGTGCCGCGCCAGGAGATCCGCGGTCGCCAGGCAAGTGGGAGCCATCGCGCCCACCGACACCAGCAGGATGTCCCGGCCCGGGGCCTGCCGCAGTACGTCGAGCCCGCCGATCCGGTCCACAGCCGACACGTCCGGGCCGACCGGGCCCTTGGGGAATCGCACCAGTGTCGGGCCGTCGTCCACCTCCACCGCCTCGGCCAGCTCCCGGCGCAGGGTGGCCGCGTCGCGTGGCGCCGCGATCCGGACGCCGGGCAGCAGCCGGAACAGGGACAGGTCCCACATGCCGTGGTGGCTCGGGCCGTCCTCCCCTGTGACACCGGCACGGTCCAGGACGAAGGTCACCGGGAGACGGTGCAGGGCCACGTCCATCAACGCCTGGTCGAACGCGCGATTGAGGAAGGTGGAGTACACGGCGACCACGGGGTGCAGGCCCGCCATCGCCATCCCGGCCGCCGAGGTGACCGCGTGCTGCTCGGCCATCCCGACGTCGACGACACGGTGCGGATACCGCTGCGCCATCGGGTACAGGCCTGTCGGGCGCAGCATCGCGGCGGTGATCCCCACCAGATCGTCCCGTCGGCCGGCCAGGTCCAGCAGCTCCGAGCCGAACACGTCGGTCCAAGACGACGCCACGCCACGCGCGGTCGGCCGTCCGGTGGCCGGATCCACCACGCCGACGGCATGAAATCGGTCCGCCTCGTCCGCCTCGGCCGGCCGATAGCCGCGCCCCTTTTCGGTGACGCAGTGCACCACCACCGGCCTCCGGCGGTCGCGTGCCTGCGTGAACGCCTCCACCAGCGCCTCCAGGTCGTGCCCGTCGACCGGCCCCAGGTAGTCCAGGCCGACTTCCTCGAACAGGGATCGGGCGTCTGGGTGGGATCTCAGCCGGGCGAGGTGCGCGGCGAAGCCCCCGACCGTCGGTGCGTACGAACGCCCGTTGTCGTTGGCCACGACCACCAACCGCCGGTCGTCCGCCGCCCCGATGTTGTTCAGCGCCTCCCAGCACATCCCACCGGTCAGCGCACCGTCGCCCACGACGGCGACGACCGTGCGGTCGTGCTCATCCCTCAGCCGGAACGCCTTCGCCATGCCGTCCGCGTAGGAAAGAGCGGTCGAGGCATGCGAGTTCTCGACGAAGTCGTGCTCGGACTCCACGCGGCTGGGATAGCCCGACAGACCCCCGGCCTGACGGAGCCGGGCGAATGCCTCCATGCGGCCCGTCAGCAGTTTGTGCACGTATGCCTGGTGGCCGGTGTCCCACAGGATCGGATCCCGCGGCGAGTCGAAGACCCGGTGCAGTGCGATGGTCAGCTCGACCACGCCCAGATTCGGGCCGAGGTGCCCGCCCGTTCGGCACACGCGGTCCACCAGGTACCGCCGGATCCGCGCGGCCAGCCCGGCCAGCTCCGCGTTGTCGAGGAGCCGCAGGTCACGCGAGCTGCGGATCGATGACAGCACATCCGTGTCGACTGTCATCACCTCACCTCCTTGGGCAGGTTGAAGCGCATAGTTTCTTCGGTGACTGTCCGTTCGGCGACCGTCACCGGTCCCAGGCCCCGCAGGGCGTCGATCACCGCGTCGACCAGCGGCGGCGGGGCCGAGGCCCCGGCCGTCACACCCACCGTCCGGCAGCCGGCCAGCCACTCCAGTTCGATGTCGGACGGGCTGTCGATCAGGTGGGCCCGGCGTCCCGCCCGCCGTGCTGTCTCCACCAGCCGCACCGAGTTCGACGAGTTCGAGGAACCCACCACCAGCACCAGATCGACGTCCACGGCGACCGCCTGCAATGCCTCCTGACGGTTCGTGGTCGCGTAGCAGATGTCGTCCGACGCCGGACCGTCCAGGTGCGGGAACCGCTCGCGCAGCGCACCGACCGTCCGGGCCGCCTCCTCCACCGCGAGCGTGGTCTGCATCAGATAGGACACCGGGCCGTCCACGTCCAGCCGGGCCACGTCCTCGACGCTCTCCACCAGAACGGTACGGTCAGGGGCCTCGCCGAGCGTGCCCTCGCTCTCCTCGTGGCCGGCATGTCCGATCAGCACGATGGTGTCACCGCGCTCGGCGAACCTGCGGGCCTCGCTGTGCACCTTCGCCACCAGCGGGCAGGTTCCGTCGATCACCCGCAGCCCCCGCGCCTCGGACGCCTGCCGGACCGCCGGCGCGACACCGTGCGCCGAGAACACCACCGTGGCCTCTTGCGGCACCTCGGTCACCTCGTCGACGAACACCGCACCGCGTGACTCCAACTCACGTATCACGTGCACGTTGTGGACGATCTGCTTGCGCACGTACACCGGGCTGCCCCGCTGTTCCAGGGCCCGCTCGACGATCTCGATGGCTCGCTCCACCCCGGCACAGAACGACCGGGGCCCGGCCAGCAGCACCTGCCGCCCGCCCATCGCCCGCTCCCATGCAGCACGGACGTCGTCGATGGCGCGCCGGCGCGCCTCCGCTCCGTCGTCCTGCGCGGTCCCGACCTCGGCGAGCAGTGCGACCGGCCGGTCGGCCGCCGACCGGACCATGGCCGCAGTGGCGGGGTCGACTCGTACCTCGGCCACGTCGGCCGTCCCGTCGGCGGCCATGGCCGCCGAGCGGGTGCGCAGGCCGCGTCGTTCCAGCGCCGCGGCGAGGAGCGGGGCTGCCGGGAACCGGTGCACCCATCCGGAGCCGTCACGGATCTCGGTCGCGACGGCGAGTTCCCCCGGCTCGCGCTCATCGCCGCCGGTATTGGCGCGCCCTGCGCACACGACGACGTTCCTCGGGTTCATTACCAACACCTCGCTGTCGTTCCGGCGACACACGGGCGCGCACTCATACGAAGACGCCGACCGCGTCGGCCGGAGCCGGCCGGGTGGCAGCCGCGGCACCCGCGGCCAGCAGCGTCCGGTACTGCGGATCGACCCGCCTCTCCAGCGCGTTCGTCACGTACCGCCTTGGGAGGGCGGCGAGTTGGGGCCGGGCCGGAGAGGCGGGAAGGGCCTCCATCGCGCGGTCGACCGCTCGCAGGTACCGCTCGATCAGTGCCACGGCGGTCGGCACGCCGTACTGCCGGGCGCAGGCGTACGCCTCACTGACCCGCTCGGGGGCCATGTCGGCGCCGAGCAGGGCGCGCAGCCGGCCGGGCTGCTGCCGCATCGCGGCGAGTACGCACACCGTGTAGACGCCATTGGCCACGTCGTGTTCGACGGGCTTGTTCCACAACTGCTCGGTCGAGAGCACGTCCATCAGGTCGTCGACCAGCTGGAAGAGCATTCCCAACGACTCGCCGAAGCGCGCGAGCGCGTCGACCTGGTCGTCCGGCAGACCACCGCACAGGCCCCCCAGTTTGCAGGAGGCCCGCATGACCGCCGCAGTCTTGCCCTTCACCGCGAGCAGGTACTCGTCGACCGTGACGTCGGTCCGGAAGCGGTTGGCCGTCTCCCGGGCCTGGCCCGTGCACATGTCGGCGTATGCCTCCAGGCAGGTGTCGGCAGCGACCGCCGAGACCGTCGAGGCGAGCCGTCCTCCGGCGGCGATCAGGTAATCACCGCCGAGGACGGCCGCCTCAGGTCCCTTGCTCGTATGCAGGGTCTGGATGCCGCCACGGCTGTCCGCGTCGTCCATGAGGTCGTCGTGGACCAGCGAACTGAGATGGATCAGTTCCACCGCCGCCGCGCAGGAGACCGCCTTCTCCAGGTCCGCCGCTGTGCCGCAGCCGGCCGCCGCGAAGACCAGAGCGGGGCGGAGACGTTTGCCGGCCCTGGTGAGCAAGGGGCCCAGACCGGAGTCCAGCCAGGGCTCCGGGCAGCGGGCTGCCGTCCCTATCGCCGCCTCGAGCCGTTCGGGCAGAGTCTCGTCCTGCAGCGTCAGGCCGAGTCTTGCTGGATTCAGCATGGTTTCTCATCTCGTCGACGTCACGCGCTGAGCTGATGCCCCAGGATCAGTCCTGCGCCCCTGCTGAGGGTGTCCTCATGGCCGATGGATTCGGTCTCTCCCGGATCATCGGGCTGTTGGTCGACATCCGGGCCCGGCCCCAAGGGCACTTGGCCGCAGGCATGTCGTTCCCGCCCAGGACGTGCACCGCACGCCGCGGGATACGGTTGCTGTTGCTGTTGCTGTTGCTGTTGCTGTTGCTGTTGCTGCGGGTCGGTCGGTCGGCCGGTCCGACCGACCGGCGCGACGGCGGCGCCGGCCCCAGGCCGGGCTTCCACCGGTTACGCTGCCTCGCGCGACGAGTGCCGCCAGGACCCGGTTCCACGGCGGCACCCATGCGCGCCCGTCGGCGTGCGGTTCAGCCCTACGGGAGCAGAACGGGCTTGATGACCCGGCCCGCCAGCATGTCCTGCTCGGCCTCGTTGATCCTGCTCAGCGGATAGGTCTTGAGCAGCCGGTCGAACGGGAAGCGGTCCTGCTGCCAAAGGGAGATCAGTTGCGGGATGAAGTCCTGCGGCACCACGTCGCCCTCGACGATGCCCATCAGCGTCTTGCCGGTGCCCAGCGCCAGAGCGTCGAGCTCCAGCAGACCGTTCAGCATGCCGACCAGACCCATGGTCCCGGTGGTCCGCAGCGCCGCGATCCCGGCGGAGATCACCGCCGGGACGCCGGTGGTGTCCAGGCCGAACTGGACGCCGCCGTCGGCCGCCTTCTGGATCTGCTCGGCCAAGTTCGACACGTCGCCGCGTACGGTGTCGGTGGCGCCGAGCTCGCGGGCCAGTGAGTGGACGTTAAGTCCGTTTCTGGTAGCGGCCTCGTCCGGGTTGGGTGAGGAAGCCTTGGCGGGTGAGGCGTCCGAGGCGGCTGCGGGTGATG
>NZ_JBHUYJ010000177.1:0-8736 GCF_042668715.1 Streptomyces sp. NPDC057271 | reverse complement strand
GCCCCGGCCCCGGCCCCGGCACCGGCCCGGGCGACGGCACCAGCACCGGCACCGGCGGCACCGGCACCGGCGGCACCGGCACCGGCGGCACCCGCGGCCCCGGCCCCGGCACCGGCCCGGGCGACGGCATCAGCACCGGCCCCGGCGCCGGCACCGGCCGCACCGGCGCGGGCGCCGTGGAAGAGATCTGCCGCCGCCTCGACGGCCTCCCCCTCGCCATCGAACTGGCCGCCGCCCGGCTGCGGCTGCTCGCCCCGCGCCAGATCGCCGACCGGCTCGACGACCGCTTCCGCCTCCTCACCTCCGGCAGCCGCACCGTCCTGCCCCGCCAGCAGACCCTCCGCGCCGTCGTCGACTGGTCCTGGGACCTCCTCGACCCCGACGAGCGCACCCTGCTGCGCCAGGTCTCCGTCTTCGCCGGCGGCTGGGATCTCGCCGCCGCCGAGGCCGTCGCCCTCGCCCCGAACGCCGCCGACGTGCTCGGCGCGCTCGTCGACAAGTCCCTGGTCGTCGCCACCCCCACCGACGAGGGGGAGATGCGCTACCGGCTCCTGGAGACCATCCACGAGTACGCCACCGAGCGCGCCGCCGAGTGCCCCGATCTGCGCGCCGCCACCGAGGCGGCGCACACCGCGTACGTCACGGACCTCGCCGAACGGGCCGAACCCCTGCTCCGCTCGGGCGAGCAACTCCCCTGGATCCGGCGGATCGAGACCGAACTCGACAACATCCGCGCCGCCCTCCACCGCACGATCGTCACGGCCCCCGACGAGGCCGCCGCCCACCGTCTCGTCTTCGCCATGGGCTGGTTCTGGTGGCTGCGCAACTACCGCCCCGAGGGCCAGGCGTGGGTCGAGCGCACCCTCCTCCTCGGTGACGACCCGGAGCCCCCGGTCGACCCGGAGCGCCCGGAGGACCCCCGCTACTGGCCCCGCATGCAGCTGCGCATGCTGTCGTTCTTCCTCGCCGTGGAGAGCCGCAGCGCCGCCGACCTGCGCGACGACCCCGAGGCCACCGCCCTGGTCGAGCGGGTGCGCGCCGCCTTCGGCGAGCGTCCCGGACCCCGCTCGGCCCGCTTCCCCGGGCTTCTCTGGCCCTTCACCGGCTACCTCACCGAGAATCACTCCACCCTCCGCGCGATGCTCGACACCGCCGTGGAGACCTGCCGGCGGTACGGCGGCGAGTGGGAGACCGGTGTCACCCTGATGTTCCGTACGCACATGGCGATCGACATGCCCGGCGGCATGCCCGGCGTGGACGAGGACCTCGTCGAGCTGCGCGCCCTCTCACGCCGGGTCGGAGACCGCTGGATGCGGGCCCAGGTCGCGAGCGCGGCGGCGGAGACGCACATGATGCGCGGCCGTCACGAGGAGGCGAGGGAGGCGTACGAGGAGGCACTCGGCCTGGCACGCGAGGTCGGTGCGCACGCCGAGTCCCCGTTCCTCCTCGCACGGCTCGCCGAACTCTGCTACCGCGCCGGTGACATGGCGGCCGCCGAGAAGAGGCTGGACGAGGCCACGGCGGACGCCGCCCGCCACCATGTCAACGTCACGGCGACGATCATCCTGTTCATGAGGGCGGTGATCGCCCTCCATCGCGACGAGGTGCGGTCCGCCCGCGCGCACATGGACGAGGCGCGCCGACTGTCCGCCACCGGCACCCCGCCGCCGCACTTCGCGGCCGTCCTGGCCGGGCTCTCCGCGCGTGTCTCGGCGGCCGAGGGCCGGGGACCGGCCGCCGTGGCGGAGGCTGCCGAGGCCCTGACCCTCGCCCGGCACGGCCAGTGCGGCGACTACGTCACGGTCTCGCTCGCGGAGGGTGTGGCGGTCACGCTCGGTGCGAGCGGCGCCCTCTCGCTCGCCGTACGGGTCCTGGCCGCCGTCGACACCTGGCGCGCCGACCTCCCGCGATCGGTCCCCGAACGCCGCGAGTGGGACACCCTGATGTCCCGGGCCCGTACGGAACTGGGCGAGGCCGCGAGCGAGAAGGGGTACGCCGAGGGTGCCCGGATGACCCCCGACGAGGTCATCGCCCTGGCGTCCGCGTACGCGACGGGCGCCTGAGCGCCTCGCCAGGCCACCAGCGCGGCAGATCGTCGGTCCGCCCCGTCCCGCTCACGCGCAGCTGATGCGGGACTGCGCCCAGTCCGCGACCGCGACCCGGCCGAAGGGGGCGGTGTGCTCCTCCACCACCAGGCGGATCGTCCTGAGCCCCGTGAGGTCGACATGGACCGGGACGGCGGGGTCGCCCGGCCGGACGACGTTCGAGCGCCAGAGCGGCTCACCGTCTCCGTACACGGCGAAGCGCAGGCCGCCGACCCGGATCGGCGCGCTCAGGTCGTCGACGCCCACGAGCGCGTCGTAGCCGGTGCACTGCCGGTTGAGGTCGATCACGAGCGCGGACGGCGCGTGCACGCTCACGCCGTGCGCGTACCGCGTGCCGCCGATGGACAGGCCGTCGCGCTGCCACATCCAGCTGCTGTCGCCGATCCGTACCTCGGGCTTGGTGCCGTCGCCGAAGACGCCGTAGTCGAGCTGGTTGACCTGGTACACGGCCGGTGGTGCGGGCGGGGGCGTGGGCTCGGGCGCCGGCTTCGGCGGGGTCGGCGTCGGGGTGGGGTTCGGCTGCGGCGGCGGGGTGGGCCTGGGGCTCGGCCTGACCGTCGGCTTCGGTGCCGGGCTGGGCGGCGGTGTCGGCTCGGGCGTCTCGACGACCGGTGGTGCGGGCGGCGGCGGGGGCTCGGGGGCCGGCTTCGGCGGCGGTGCCGGAGTCGGTTCCGGCGGTACGAGGGGGGCGACGGCCGGCGGCGAGGGTACGGGCCGTGCGACCGGCTGCGGGTCCCCGGAGAGCGCCCACACCAGGCCGGCGGTCGCGGCGACGGCCACCGCGGCCGCGAGGCCCGCCTTCGCGGGGGCGCCGAGCCCCTCGGCCACGGCGGCGGACGACGCTCCGGCCGAACCCGACGAACCGGCGCCCGTCGCGGCGGCGGCCGCACCGGCACCGGCCGCGCCCGCGACGCCGCCGGCCACGACACCCACGGCCTTGAGGGAGTACCCGGCGGCGAACCAGCCGATGACGGCGATCGGCAGCAGCGCGGGGATCCCGGCGTTCACATGCTCCAGCTCACCGGCGGCGATCCGGCACTTGGCGCACTCCTCCAGGTGCTTGCGCAGCCCGCGCTCCGCCCGCATCCGCAGTCCCCCGCGCGCGTACGCGCCGAGCCGGTCGGCGTAGCGGGCGCAGTCGCCGCCCGCGGTGAGCGACTGGCTGACGTGCGCCTGGAGGTAGGCCTGCTTGAGGCCCTCGCGGGCCCTGCTGGCGAGCACGGCCGTGGCGTTGGCGGTCAGACCGAACAGCGGCGCGACGTCGCTCGGCGACTCCTCCTCGACGGTGGTGTGCCAGAGCACGGCCTGCCAGCGCTCGGGCAGCGAACGGAACGCCTGCATCGCCAGGGACTGTTCGGCCTCGTGCATGGCCCGGACGTCGGCGCCGAGGTCGAGGCCCGCTCCGAAGGACACCGTGGGGTCGGCGACCTCGGCCGCGTGGCCGGCCTGCGCCGCGAACACCGCGAAGTCCTCGACGAGATGCTCCCGCCGCTGCGTGCGCGTCCAGTTCGCCGCCACCCGCCGGACCGTGGTCAACAGGTAGGCACGGACAGCCTGCTCGGGCCCCGCCCCGCCCCGTACCGCCTGGAGCGTGCGGGCGAACACCTCCGCCGTCAGGTCGTCGGCGGTGTGGGCGTCGCGGCAGCACGTCCGTGCGTAGCGGCGCACGGCCTCGGAGTGGCGGCGGAACAGCTCTTCGTACGCGCTGTCGTCGCCGGCCCGCATCAGCTGGACGAGGTCGGCGTCCGAGGGCGGCAGTTCGACAGGGGGAGGCAGGACGGTGTCGTACGCGTCGGCTCCGGCCGGGCCGGTCAGCGGCACCCCGTGCTCACGCTGGGGAGGCACGCTGGGCTCGGCGGGCCCCGGGATCGCTCCGGCGGAGGGTCCCAGGACGGGGACGGGGGCGGGGACGGGTCCCGGGACGGGGGCGGCGGAGGAACCTCCGGGCCCGCCCTGGTGCGGCACCTGCCGGGGCGGAAGGTCCCCGGTCTCCGTGGTGCCGCCGGCGCCCACCGGCTCGTCGCGACCGTCACCGCTCATCGCGGAAGCCCCCGTATGCACGCTCAGACCCGAACACCGGCCAAGCGTGCCACAGCACGATGACGCGCTGAACCTTCGCGTCCACTTACCACTCGTCCGGGGCGACTTCCTGTATCCGGGCGTAACCACTCATGCGTTCGTGCCATGGTCGAAGGTCTGCCCGGATCGGTCGGTCAGCCACCCGTTCGCCATGCCCGGCCCGATCGCCATGCCATGCCCGGTCGCCCGCCCCGGTGCGCGAACTACCGCGAGCGCAGGCCCTCCAGAAGGATGTCCAGGAGTCGCGCCGAGGCCGCCGCCTGCTGCGCCGCGTCCGGCAGCGCGGGCGCCGCCGTGGCGATGACGAGCAGAACGTCCGCCACGGTCACGTCCGCCCGCAATTCGCCCGCCTCACGGGCCCGGTCCACGAGCTGCCCGACGACCTCCAGGAGCGCCGCCGCACCACCGTCGTCCTGCTCGGCCCCCGGCACGGCACGCGGAGCGACCACGCGCGGCTCGGTCTGGTCGGAGAAGCCCCGCTGGTGCGGCACCCGGGCCGTGTCGCCCCCGGTCTGCGCCGGTAGCAGCAGGTCCTCGACGTCCACGCCCACCCGCAGGATCTGCGGCGGCAGCAGCCGCCCCGCACCCGAGGCCACCGAGGTCCGCAGGAACCGGGAGAGCGCCGACCAGGGCTCCTCCTCCTGGCCCAGGGCGGTGCGCGCCTGCTCGGTCAGCCGGGAGGTCTCCTCCTCGGCTATCCGGCGCACCAGCACGTCCTTGCTCGGGAAGCGGCGGTAGACGGTGCCCACGCCGACCCGGGCGCGCCGCGCCACGTCCTCCATCGGCGCCCCGTAACCGAGTTCGCCGAAGACCTCGCGCGCCGCGCGCAGCACGTGCTCCAGATTCCGCTGCGCGTCCACGCGCAGCGGCGCCGAGCGGCCGATCGCCGACCCCGGGCCCGTACCCGTCGCCGTGCCCGTACCTGTGCTCACATCCGTACCACGACCGTCGAGCGAGCCGTCCGTGGTCCCGACGACGGCCTGCCACCGTGAATCCTGCATGTGCATAAGCGTTCCCCCGCTCATGATGTCTCCCCCCGGAGACTCCCCGCCCTGACACGGGGCCGATGGACCTGTCTGCGGCGCTCTGGTCCATGCGCCGCGATCCGATACCCCGTCGAGGTACGAACATAGTTGAGTCGAGGTCAATTCAGAAGGGGGAGTTCCGTACGGTGCGCCCCCCGATCGGAGCAAGGGCCTGAACTCTCCCGATTCAGGTCCGCCACACCACCCCTCACGCCCACTCTGACCTGCGCGGTTCCCGCTGTACCCACCCTGTGCGCCACCCCGCGCCCCCGCGCATCTCCGGTCACACAATTTGCCGGGGCTGTGGACAAACCCCGAACGGCGTTGCGTCATGGGACAGTGACCGAACCTGCGCGCATTCTCGTTGTCGGCGGTGGCTACGTCGGGATGTACACCGCGCTGCGTCTGCAGCGGCAGCTCAAGGCCGAGCTCAGAAGCGGTTCCGTCGAGATCGTGGTGGTCACGCCCGACCCGTACATGACGTACCAGCCGTTCCTGCCCGAGGCCGCCGCCGGCTCGATCTCCCCGCGCCATGTCGTCGTCCCGCTCCGCCGCGTCCTGGACAAGTGCCGGATCACCATCGGCGAGGTCCACGCCGTCGACCACGCCAAGCGGACCGCGACGCTCTCCACCCTCGCCACCGAGGAGGAGGGCAGCGGCACCGTCGAGCTCACCTACGACGAACTGGTCATCGCGCCCGGCTCGATCTCCCGCACCCTCCCCGTCCCCGGCCTCGCCGACTACGCGATCGGCTTCAAGACCGTCGAGGAGGCCATCGGGCTGCGCAACCACGTCATCGAGCAGATGGACATCGCCTCCTCCAC
Organism: Streptomyces sp. NPDC057271; assembly: GCF_042668715.1. Classification (NCBI taxonomy): domain Bacteria; kingdom Bacillati; phylum Actinomycetota; class Actinomycetes; order Kitasatosporales; family Streptomycetaceae; genus Streptomyces; species Streptomyces sp. NPDC057271. The sequence continues at coordinate 2,703 of NZ_JBHUYJ010000177.1, read as the reverse complement.
CCGCGACCCCGGCCTGCGCGACGCCGCCCTCACCTTCGTCTTCGTCGGCGGCGGCTACGCGGGCGTGGAGGCGCTCGCCGAGCTGGAGGACATGGCCCGCTACACCGCTCGGTACTACCACAACATCAAGCCGGAGGACCTGAAGTGGGTCCTGGTGGAGGCGTCGAACCGGATCCTCCCCGAGGTCGGCGAGAAGATGGGCACGTACGCGATCCGCGAGCTGCGCGGCCGCAACATCGACGTACGCCTGGATACCCGGCTCGACTCCTGCGAGGACCGGGTCGCCGTCCTCAGCGACGGCAGCCGCTTCCCGACCCGGACCGTCGTCTGGACCGCGGGCGTGAAGCCCGCCCCGGTCCTCGCCTCCACCGACCTGCCGCTCGACGAACGCGGCCGGATCAGGTGCACCGCCCACCTGACCGTCGAGGGTGTCGAACACGCCTGGGCGGCCGGAGACGCCGCGGCCGTCCCCGACCTCACCTCGGACGTGGACGGAGCGAAGTGCGCGCCGAACGCACAGCACGCCCTGCGCCAGACCAAGGTGCTGGCCGAGAACGTCGCCGCGTCCCTGCGCGGACAGCCGCTCAAGGAGTACGCCCACACGTACGCGGGCTCGGTCGCCTCCCTCGGCCTCCACAAGGGTGTGGCACACGTCTACGGGCGCAAGCTCAAGGGCTACCCCGCCTGGTTCATGCACCGCGCCTACCACCTCAGCCGCGTCCCGACCTTCAACCGGAAGGCCCGCGTCCTGGCCGAATGGACCCTCTCCGGACTCTTCAAGCGGGAGATCGTCTCGCTCGGCTCGCTGGAACACCCACGCGCCGAGTTCGAACTCGCCGCCGCGCCCCCGCCCCCCAAGAACGGCCCGAAGCCCGGCTGACACCGATGTCAGTGCGGCCCGTCACACTGGACGTGTGACCATAGGTGGGCTCACACCTGCACAGAGTGACTCAGCACGGCCAACAGACCACGAGGCATACAGATCCGTGAACTTCACCCGTTGGAGCGCCCGACTCCCCGGCACGCAGCGCCGCACCGCGGCGCGGGGGACCGAAGGCTCCGTGCCCGCGGCCCGCGGTGAGTACGCGCGGCGGCCTGAGCCCCTCCCCGACGAGGTCCCCGCCCTGGAGGACTTCTCCGCGCGGGAGATCATCGGCCGCCTTCCCGGCCTTGTCGCGCTCGCGCACGGCCCCGAGCACCGCATCGCGTACGTCAACGACGCGTACGCCGCCGCCTTCGGCCCCCGCCCGGCCGGGGCCACCGTCGCCGACGTCTGCCCCGAGGCCGAGGAGCTGGGCCTGCTGCCGCTGATGGACCAGGTCCTGCGCAGCGGGAAGCCCCGGACGGTCAAGTCCCGCAAGACCCAGGACGGCGGCTCGTACACGGTCACCTGCCTGCCCGTGGAGTCCCCGGGCTTCGAGGGCGGCGGCGTCCTCGTACACGCCTCCGACGTCACCGACCACGCCGAGGCCGCCGAGCGGCTGCGCGCCAGCGAGCGCCGGCACCGCGAGACCGCCGTCACCCTGCAGCGCTCGCTGCTCCCGCAGGAGCTGGAGCAGCCCGACGACCTGCGGATCGCCGCCACGTACCAGCCCGGCGGCACGGACGCGGCCGTCGGCGGCGACTGGTACGACGTGATCACGCTGGGCGCGGGACGCACCGCGCTGGTCATCGGCGACGTGATGGGCCGCGGCGTGCGCGCCGCCGCCGTCATGGGCCAGCTCCGCACCGCCGTCCGGGCCTACGCCCGGCTCGACCTGCCCCCGCACGAAGTGCTCCAGCTCCTCGACGGCCTCGCCGCCGAGATCGACGCCAGCCAGATCGCCACCTGCGTCTACGCGGTCCACGACCCCAACGAGGGCAAGCTCGTCTACGCCTCGGCCGGCCACCTCCCGATCCTCGTCAGGGACGAGGACGGCACCGTCCGCCGCGCCGAGGACCCCACGGGACCGCCGCTGGGCACCGGCGGCTGGCTCCACACCTCCGGTGCGATCGCCCTGCCGCCCGGTTCGACGGCCGTCCTCTATACGGACGGTCTGGTCGAACGCCGTCGCGAGGACATCGACGAGGGTGTCGCCGCCCTGGAGCGCGCTCTCTCCGGAGCCCTCGGCACCCCCCAGGTCGTCTGCGACCGGCTGCTGCGCTCGCTCGGCGTCACCGCCGAGCACGACGACGACGTCGCCGTCCTGGTCGTCCAGCACCCGTCCCGCAAGGGACCGGACGCGGAGCTGTTCCACAACGCGGCCCTGGAGCTGCTCGGGGGAGTGGAGGCGGCCCCACGCGCGCGCGCCTTCGCCACGGGCGTCCTCTCCAGCTGGCGCTTCCCGGTCGAGCTGCGCGACCTCGGGGTCCTCGCCACCAGCGAGCTGGTGGCGAACTCCCTGAAGCACGGCACCCCGCCCATGCGCCTGCGGCTGCGCCGTACGGACCGGCGGCTGATCATCGAGGTCACGGACGGGGACGACCATCTGCCGCGCCGGCGCAGGGCGGAGACGGAGGACGAGGCGGGCCGCGGGATCTCGATCATCGCGACGATCGCCTCGTCCTGGGGAAGCCGTCGTACGCCGGGGGGCGGCAAGGCGGTCTGGTGCGAGTTCGCCCTGCCCGACTAGTGTTCTGAGTCTGGAATTCTGTTCAGATAGCTGGCGAGGCGTTTAAGGATCTCGTCCGCAGTCTTGGTCCACACGTAAGGTTTCGGGTCGC
>NZ_JBHUYJ010000176.1:0-8845 GCF_042668715.1 Streptomyces sp. NPDC057271 | reverse complement strand
TCCGCCGCTACATCATCTGGCGAAACCGCCACGCCGACGACCGGCACCTACGCGCCGTCGTCGACAGGGCGAACGTTGCCTGATGCGGCACTAGCTCCGCGCAGACCCGGGTCCACGGGCCGCGGTGCCACCCCGCATCGGCGTGCGAGAGCGAGAACCCGTGGCGAGCACCGTTCAGGAGGGCATACCGGCAGACGCCGGTGTGCCCTTTTCTCGTACGGTCGGGAGTCGGGCCGGCCCTCAGACCCCGCGGGCCCTGGGCCGCTTGGTCGTCGGCTCGGGCAGCGCGAGCGCGAGCTCCTCGCGCAGGTCCTCGATCTTGGCGTAGCCGGCGTACTGCCCGGTCAGCCGGTACATCTCGCGCAGCCGGTCCCAGGTGCGGTGGGACGAGGTCTCGCCCATGGAGACCAGGGCGAGCCGCGCGTACCGGTCGGCCTGCTCCGGGTCGTCGGCGATGAAGCAGGCCGAGGCGAGAGAGATGTAGTCGAAGAGCTTGGACCGGTTGTGACCGCTCCGGCGCAGCTCCAGGGCCAGTTTGGCGTGACGCTGCGCGGGCACGGCGGCAGCGGGGTCGTGTTCGGCGAGTGTGCGGTAGGCGAGGGCCTGCATGCCGTGCATGTCGGCGTCGTCGAAGTTCTGCATCCAGCTGGGCGGCGGCACGTCCGACCGGTCGGAGACGAACAGGTCCTCTGCCTCGCCGAGCGTACGGCGCATGGCCTGCCCCTTGCCCATGGACGCCTGCGCCCACGCCTCGATGGTGTGCAGCATCGCCTGCGTGCGCGGCAGAACCTCCTCGCCGGAGCCGGACTTGGCGAGCTTCATCAGGTCGAGGGCGTCGTCGGGGCGGCCCAGGTGGACCATCTGGCGTGCCGCGCGGGACAGGGCTTCCCCGGCGCGCGGCCGGTCACCGCCCTCCCGGGCCGCGTGGGCGGCGATGACGAAGTACTTCTGGGCGGTGGGTTCCAGGCCCACGTCGTGGGACATCCAGCCCGCCAGGACTGCCAGGTTGGCCGCGACGCCCCAGAGGCGGCGCTGGAGGTGGTCGGGGTGGCGGTAGGCGAGCATGCCGCCCACCTCGTTCAACTGGCCTACGACCGCCTTGCGTTGGAGGCCGCCACCACGGGACGCGTCCCAGGCCCGGAACACCTCCACCGAGCGCTCCAGTGCTTCGATCTCCTCCGACCCGATGGGGGCGGCCTCGTAGCGGTCGAACCCAGCGGGGTCGGCGTGGAGTGGATCGTTCGCACGGGGGGCTTGCGCGGCGGCGCGTGCGGGGTCGGTGTGGAGCCAGTCGTGCATGGCGCTGCTGAGTGCGGAGCCGGCGGCGAGCACGGCGCCCGCGCCCACCAGGCCGCGTCGGTTGAGCATGAGGTCCATTCCCGTGAATTCGGTGAGGACCGCTGCCGTACGCTCGGGCGCCCAGGGCAGCCCGTCAGGGTTGTCGGTGTTCCTGACGTTCTGCCGTCTCCCGGCACGCCCGTGTCGTACGAACCCGAGGTCCTCGATGGTCACGACACGGCCGAGTCGCTCGGTGAACAGTGCAGCCAGCACCCGGGGTACGGGGTCGCGCGGGGTTTCCCCCATGTCGATCCACCGCCTCACCCGTGAGGTGTCGGTCGACAGTTGCGGATGGCCCATGGCCGCCGCCTGCCGGTTGACGAGCCTCGCGAGCTCTCCCTTGGACCAGCCGGCGAGGCCGAAGAGGTCTGCCAGGCGGGTGTTGGTCTGTCCGGTCACGTCTAAGCCCCCAGGTTCTCGGCTGAGTTGACAGTAGCCCCCTGTCATAGGGCTGGCGACTATTCGCCAGGCTTCGCCAGGGTGCGCCCGATGTTCCGCCACCCGCGCCACGGTGTCAGGTAGGAACGCGCCACCCCGCCCCGGCAACCGGCCCACATTCCCCAGGGTGCGGCCCGGAGGTCGGGCGGGGCGACGCACGCAACTCGTCGGCGCACGAAGGGATCTGTCTCCTCCATGTACACAGCATCGTCCTCCGTGTCCGCCCCGCCCCGGCCCCAGCACCGTTCCGTTCCGGTCGGCAGCGGACCGTACCTCGCCCCCGTCGTTCCGGCGGCCCGCGCGAGGCGATGGGCGGGCAGTGCCGCCCAGCCGCTCAGCGGAAGAATCGACCTGTCCGGCCCGCAGGGGGCCCAGGTGCGGATGGCCATCGCGTCCGTCCACCGGATCTGCCCGGAGTTCAACCCCGTGCAGGTCCTGCGGCGGAGCGGACGTTCCGTACTGATCGTCGGCACCACCGGGCGCGCCACGGCCGTCGCGAAGTGTTTACTGGACCACTCCCCCGCGTGGGTCGAGCGGTTCCAGCACGAAATAGCTGCCTACCGCTCCTTCGTCCGGCACCGCCCCCCGGTGCGAGCACCCCGGCTGATCGCCGCGGACCCGGAGAACTGCACGCTGGTGATCGAGCGGATGCCGGGACGGGCGGCGGCGCTGACGCGCCACCCCGTCGAGGCTCCGCCCCGCACGGACCTGCGCGCCGCGCTCGGCGCGATCGCCCGGCTGAACGCCTGGCGGCCGCCCGCCGGCACCTTCGACGCGCCTCTGGACTACCCGTCCCGGATCGCGCGCTACCACGAGCTGGGTCTCTTCACCGACCGTGACCGGGACGACCTGCAGAAACTGCTGCACGGGCTTGCGCATGCCGGTGGCCGCCAGGGCATGGGCCAGTTCTGCCACGGCGACGCCCTGCTCTCCAACATCCTGCTCTCGCCCACGGGCCCGGTCCTGGTCGACTGGGAGCACGCGGGCTGGTACCTGCCGGGCTACGACCTCGCGACGATGTGGTCGGTGCTCGGTGACGCACCGGTGGCCCGGCGGCAGATCAGTCAGCTCGCCCAGCAGGCGGGGCCGGCGTCCCGGGACGCCTTCCTGGTGAACCTGATGATCGTGCTGACCCGCGAGATCCGTACGTACGAGACGGCGGTGCAGCGCACCATCAGGGAGGCACCGCCCGCCGGTTCGGTCCCCGTTCCCTCCGGCGCGGTCTCGCCCGGTGAGGAACAGCGGCGGCTGCTGCGGCGGCTGCACGACGACTGCGCCATGGCACGGCGGGCCGTGCGCGCCGCGGTCGGTACGCGCTGAGGTCGCGCCGACCGTTCCACGGGGGTGGTGACACGCCGCGCGCCCGGTGCCGACACACCGGGTGCGCGGCGTTCCGCCGTTCGCCGCGCCCGCCCATTGGTCCACGCCACTGACGCGCCGCAGGCCCGCGCGCCGCCGTCGCGAAACTCCGTGAGACAGCCTCGGCATCCTCTCTGACTGGGGAACTTCGCTGCAGGTCAGAGTGATTGACGGAGCGTCCGGAAGCCGATACCCCTGTACGGGTCCGGCCCCGCACGCCCCCTCATCACCCCTGGTACCTGGAGGCTGCCTTGCACCGTTCCGCGTCGCGTAGACGGGTTCCCCGCGCGGTGGGCGCCGCGGCGTCCGCCGCCCTGCTCCTCCCTCTTCTGTCGGCCGCGCCGTCGGCCACGGCCGAGCCGGTGGAACTCGGCTCGCTCCAGCGGCAGTTCGCGGAGGCCGCCCAGCGCCAGGGCGTGCCGCACAACGTGCTGCTGGCGGTGTCGTACCTCCAGTCCCGGTGGGACGCGCACGGCGGCGCCCCCAGTGTGACCGGCGGCTACGGCCCGATGCACCTCACGGACGCGGCGACCGCGCTGGCCGAGGCCCCGCACCATTCGCACGGCGAGGAGGACGCGCGGGGCGACGGTTCCCGCGGGCCGCGGGCGGCCTCCGAACCGCGGACCGCACCGCCCGCTCCGGCGCAGTTGCCGGAGCGGCTGAGGACGCTGGACCGGGCGGCCGCGTTGACCGGGATCCCGGCGCGGGAGCTGCGGACCAGCACCTCGGCGAACATCGAGGGCGGGGCGGCGCTGCTCGCCGCCGCCCAGCGCGCCTCGGGCCGGCCGCTCAGCGCCGACCCGGCCGACTGGTTCGGCGCGGTGGCGCGCTACTCGGGCGCCGACGACACGGCGACGGCCACGACGTACGCGAACGACGTGTTCGACGTGATCCGGTCCGGTGAGTCCCGGCGTACGGACAGCGGGCAGGTGGTCACGCTGGCCGCGGACACGGACCTGGTGCCCGAGACCGGGCAGGTGACGTCGCTGGGGCTGCGTACGGCCGACACGGAACGGACCGAGTGCCCGCGGACGGTGGCCTGCGAGTGGATCCCGGCGCCTTACGAGGAGTTCGGGGACGGGGACTACGGCAACCACGACAAGGCGGGCCGGCCCTCGTCCCAGTCGATCGAGTACATCGTCGTCCATGACACCGAGGCGACCTGGGACGTCACGCTCCAGCTGGTGCAGGACCCGACGTACGTGTCGTGGCAGTACTCGCTTCGCTCGTCGGACGGCCACGTCGCCCAGCATCTGCCGCTGAAGGACGTCGGCTGGCACGCGGGCAACTGGTTCGTGAACGCCAAGTCGGTGGGCCTGGAGCACGAGGGCTTCCTCACCGCGCCGGACTCCTGGTACACGGAGGCGATGTACCGCGCCTCCGCACGTCTGGTGCGGTACCTGGCCCAGCGGTACGACATCCCGCTCGACCGGCAGCACGTCCTCGGGCACGACAACGTGCCGGGCACGACGGCGTCGACGATCCGCGGGATGCACACCGATCCGGGGCCGTACTGGGACTGGGCGCACTACTTCCGGCTGCTCGGCAGGCCCTTCACACCGACCGCGGGCCCGGACGCCGGAGTGGTGACGATCCGTCCGGAGTACACCGCGCACCGGCCGGTCTACACGGGGTGTACGAAGGCGGGCGAGGCGTGCGCGCCGCACGGCAGCGGCGCGGTCCGGCTGCACACGGCGCCGGACGCGGACGCCCCGCTGGTGAAGGACGTCGGGCTGCGGCCGGACGGCCAGGACTCGACGACCGGGGTCGACGACACCGGGGCGCGGGCCTCGACGGGCCAGCAGTACGCGGTGGCCGAGCGGCGCGGCGACTGGACGGCGATCTGGTACCTGGGTCAGAAGGCCTGGTTCCACGACCCGAAGGGGCGGCGTACGGCGGTGGACTCGCGGGGGCTGGTGCTGACCCCGAAGGAGGGTCTCGCGGAGGTCCCGGTGTACGGGCGGGCCTACCCGGAGGCTTCGGCGTATCCGGCCGGAGTGCCGGTCCAGGCGGTGTCGCCACTGCCGTACAAGCTGCTCGCGGACCAGTCGTACGTGGTGGGCGGCCGCACCCCTGGCGAGTACTACTTCGCTCCGGCGTTCGACACCGCGAGGCATCGGGTCGTCCGGGGCCAGGAGGAGTACTACGAGATCCAGTTCGGGCATCGGGTCGCCTTCGTGAAGGCGGCTGACGTGCGGGTCTTCCGGGCCTGAGCGGCACCCGGCCGGAGCGTGGAGGGGTGTCGCCGGAGGAGGGGGCCGGCTACACCCCTTCGCCGTTCATATGACTACTTCCGGTGCCGCGTGGGTCCCCCGGGCCGGGGGTAGGGCTTGGCCGGTCGACGCCCACGCTCATCGAGAGGCCCCGCACGCATGGCTCAGCCCTTCGTCCTGCCGGATTTCTATGTCCCGTATCCGGCGCGGCTCAATCCCCACGTGGAGACCGCTCGCACGCACACCCGGGAGTGGGCGCGGGAGATGGGGATGCTGGAGGGCTCCGGCATCTGGGAGGAGCACGACCTCGACTCCCACGACTACGCGCTGCTCTGCTCGTACACCCATCCCGAGTGCGACGCCGAGGCGCTGTCCCTCGTGACCGACTGGTACACGTGGGTCTTCTTCTTCGACGACCACTTCCTGGAGGTCTTCAAGCGCACCCCGGACCGGCCGGGCAGCAAGGCGTATCTGGACCGGCTGCCGCTGTTCATGCCGCAGGACCCGTCGGCCCCGGTGCCCGAACCGACCAACCCGGTGGAGGCCGGCCTCACGGACCTGTGGCGGCGTACGGTCCCGTCGATGTCCGCCGCCTGGCGGGAACGGTTCGCCGCGGCGACCGAGGCGCTGCTGTACGAGTCCCTGTGGGAGCTCGACAACATCGACGAGGGTCGGATCGCCAACCCCGTCGAGTACATCGAGATGCGCCGCAGGGTGGGCGGGGCGCCCTGGTCGGCCGGACTCGTCGAGTACGCGGCGGCCGCCGAGGTCCCGGAGCAGGTCGCGCACGCCAGGCCGCTGCTCGTGCTGCGCGACACGTTCTCGGACGCGGTGCACCTGCGCAACGACCTCTTCTCGTACCAGCGGGAGGTCGAGGACGAGGGCGAGAACAGCAACGGTGTGCTCGTCCTGGAGAGGTTTCTCGGCTGTTCGACGCAGGAGGCGGCAGATGCCGTCAACGACCTGCTGACCTCACGGCTGCACCAGTTCGAGAACACGGCGCTGACCGAAGTCCCGGGCCTGTGCCTGGAGAAGGGGCTGACTCCAGCGGAGTGCGCGGCGGTCGCGGCGTACACGAAGGGGCTGCAGGACTGGCAGTCGGGCGGCCACGAATGGCACATGCGCTCCAGCCGGTACATGAACGAGGGCCTGGACACCGGGACTTCGCGCTACGAGGGGGTCCTCGGGACCTCGGCCCTGGACATCACGACCCTCTTCGGCCGCCCCGCGGCCGCCCGCCTGCGCACCCTGACGCACGTCCCGCACCAGCAGGTGGGTGCGTCGCGGCTGCCCGACTTCGACCTGCCCTACCCGCTGACGGTCAGCCCGCACCATCTGGAGGCGAAACGCCGGTCCGAGGACTGGGCGGAACGGATGGGGCTCCTGGACGACATCTGGGACCGTCCGATGATGGAGGGCTTCGATCTCGCGCTCTGCTCGGCGGGGCTCGACCCGGACGCCACGGTGGAGGAGTTGGAGCTCAGCGCGGAGTGGCTGACCTGGGGGACGTACGGCGACGACTACTACCCGCTGGTCTTCGGACGGCCGCGGAATCTGATCGGCGCGAAGGAGTGCACCGAGCGCCTCAAGTCCATGATGCCGGTGGCCGATCCGGACGCGGCGCGGGGATCGGCCGTGAGTCCGCTGGAGCGTTCGCTCGCCGATCTGTGGACGCGGACCGCGGGGCCGATGAGCGCGGACGCCAGGGCCCGGCTGCGGGGCGCCATGGACGGGATGCTCGACAGCTGGATGTGGGAGCTGCACAACCAGGCGCAACACCGCGTCCCCGACCCCGTCGACTACATCGAGATGCGGCGCCGCACCTTCGGCTCGGAGATGACGATGCTGCTGTGCAGACTGCGGCGTACGGACGGGTTGCCGCCCGGGATCTTCGACAGCGGCACGGTCCGGGCGCTGGAGAACTCGGCCTCCGACTACGCAACCCTCCTCAACGACCTCTTCTCGTACCAGAAGGAGATCGAGGTGGAGGGCGAGGTCCACAACGGTGTCCTCGTCCTGCAGAAGTTCTTCGACTGCGACTATCCGACGGGCGTGTCGATGGTCGACGATCTGATGCGCGGGCGGCTGCGCCAGTTCGAGCATGTGAAGAGGCACGAACTGCCGTTGCTGTACGAGGACTTCGCCCTGGACGCGCAGGGGTGCGCGGCCTTCGAGGCGTATGTGGGCGAGCTGGAGGACTGGCTTGCGGGAATCCTCAACTGGCACCGGAGCGTGCGCCGTTACGGCCCTGACGACGTGCGCTCCGGCAGTGGTACGTCACTGGCCCTGCGGGGCCCGACCGGCATCGGCACCTCGGCTGCCCGGCTGACCGCACTGTTCGCGCCGTAGGCCACGGGAAGGGGCTCGCGCGCGGTCGCCCGCTCAGGCGGGGCGGCCGCGCAGCTGGTCCAGTTCGCGGCGCTCACGCTTGGTCGGACGGCCGGCGCCGCGGTCGCGGAGGGCGGCCACGGCCACGTGCTCGCGCGGGGGCGGCGGCGGGCTGTTGTCGACGTACGCCTCGGCGGCGACGGGCGGGCCGACCCTCTTGGTGAGGAGCTGTTTGACCTCGACGATCCGCTCCCGGCCGCCGTGGAAGAGGCGCACCTCGTCGCCGGGCTTCAGCGGCTGTGCGGGCTTGGCACGGTCACCGTTCACCTTGACGTGCCCGGCCCGGCAGGCGGCGGCCGCCTGCGAGCGGGTCTTGGTGAGGCGGACCGCCCAGATCCAACTGTCGACGCGTGCGCTCATCGGCCCCCGCCCCTCGTCAGCCCTGCTGGAACAGCTCGGCGGGCAGTGGCTTGAGCAGCGCGTACAGATCGTCGGTGATGGGTCGGTCCCAACTGGCGATCGTCACGAGGACGTTGTCGCTGCGGTCGAACTGCACGCAGGCGATACGGCTCTCGGAGAGCTTCAGTCGGCGCACGATCAGCAGGTTGTCTCCCTGCATCACCGGCATGTCCTCGGTGTCGAGCACCTCGACGGGCTCGTCGTTGTCCAGCGCCGCGAGGAGCTGGGCCACCTCGAAGGGGATCTGGCCCTCGGCGAGCTCGCGGGCCGGGGAGCCCTCCGGGAGGTTGCCGATGATCATCGCGGGACCGCGGCCGCCGAACAGGTCGTAGCGCAGGAAGACGCCCTGGCAGCTTCCGTCGGGTGCGGGCAGCAGGCCGGCACCGAGATTGCCGGGCCAGTCCCCCGGGTCCATGGCCAGGACGTCGAAGTCCGGGCCCGCGGGTGTGGCGGCGCTGCGGCGGCGGAGGAAGGACATACGGCCATGGTACGTGCCCCGGCGGCCACCGCGACGCGCCGGGGCGGGTCCGGCCGAGGGGTGCCGCGACACGCCGGGGAGGCCCCGCCCGACGGGACCGCGACGCCCACACAGACGGGACCGCGACGCCCACACCGGGGGGTGCCTCTATGTCCTTCGTCAAGGCGCCCGTGTCGGGTTTGGGGTGGTTCAGGGTTGTTAGGGTTATGCGGCGAGCTCGATGTCCTTCGGC
>NZ_JBHUYJ010000175.1:0-9033 GCF_042668715.1 Streptomyces sp. NPDC057271 | reverse complement strand
TCCCTGAGACCGCCCCCGCACGACCGAAGTCCCGCTACACTCCCGCCACCCGGCGAAAGACCAGGTCAGACAGCGAAATCCTGCTGGAGTATTAAAGGTCAGTAAAACTACTCGCAGCATCAATGGCAGTGACGGACCATTAAGCGGCCCGGCCGACGCACCGCTCAACTTCGAAGACCCGCAATAGTAAGGCGGCATCGGCGGCCGCACCAGTGGCCACGGCGGGGGCAAAAAAGCCACGTTTGGGGATGCAATGATCGCTTGCTCGTCGTAGCGTGGGAATCAGAGCCGGTGAGAATCGCCCCCGTGGAAGGCGACGTGCTGACGGCGGCGCCGGGGAGACGGGCGCCTCGGGGAATCATTGAGTAGATATTCCTGCCTGGTCGCGCATTGCGCACGAGCGCAGCTGCGAGGGCATCATGCAGATGAACGAGACCTGCCAGAACGCGATGTACGGGACGCTGCCGTATGCCGGGGGCGGTAGGGCGTCGGAAAGACTTTCTCTATCACCAACGCGCGTGCTATCCCGGTCGTCGTCCTCTGTGTCAGCGGAGGAGACCAGCGAGACAGGTTCGACAGCAAAACAGGGACCCTCGGGCCTACCGGGTCTGCTCCTCGAATCGTCCAACAAGACATACATACGTCCAACGAAGCATTCGTTTTATCTCATCTTCACGAACGCGCTGGACGGCGCTTTCCTAGCTGCCCTTGAGCGCGCAAATCGCCTGAAGAGCCAGGTCGGCGTCGCAATATGGCGAACGCCCCAACAAATCGAGCCCTATCACGAGACACGCGATTTCGGCCTATGTGCAATGGCGGTTACGCATAGTAGGGCTGCCGCGCAGTTGCCGGAGTGGTCCGGAACGACCCGCCGAAGCCATGGCTTTTCAACGCGTTGTTCACCCCGAATCCGCTGCGGTGGCGAGGAGGCTTGCACCCACGGCCCCACCGGGTGAAGTTTAAGCTCCCCTGCGGTAAACGGCTTAGGTCCATGGGTCGAGACCCTCTACAGGTTTGCCCATCGGCTGACGCACCGAGCAACGAGTGTGCAACACGCTCTTTCGCCGACTCTCATCAGCAGCCTGCACGCCCGTACAGGGCTCCGAAAATCCAAGGAGGAAACCCATGAGCATTATTCACGACAAGTTGCAGGAAATGGACGAGTTCCAGGAAGTGATGGAGGCCTACACACGCGACACCCGCGAGGCCCGCCAGGCCGTACAAGCCGACCGTGACAGGCAGGTCGCCCTGCTGTATCCAGAAGCCCGCACCTTCGCCCTCATGCAGGCCGACGCGATCAGCGACACAGAGAAGGGCGAGAAGGCGCTGGCCGCCCTGCCTCGCACTCTGACGCTCGTTACGCCAGACCTGCAAGACCCGTCCCGTGACCACCTCTACGTCGGGCCACATGCCGTCCTGTCCCGCAACTTGCAGTGGAACCCGATTCACCGCGAACTGAGCTTCGTGACCTCCGACAGCCGGCAGGAGATCAGCGGCCACTTCGTCATGACGCACAACCGGCTGCGCGCCTACGGCACCGTCACCGTGGACGGCCAGGCCGTCGCCGTCATATACGAGGTTGCTCCGCAGCGCTTCCGGATGAAGGTGGCAAAAGACGCCGCCTACCTCTCCGGGCAGAACGCCTCGATCACCTGGGACCCCACGAGCGACCGCTGGAATCAGACCTCATGGAGCGCCGACTACGAGGTCGGGTTCACCTACGGCGTCAACGGCGAGGAGGTCATCGGCGACGAGAAGCTGTACTCCTTCCTGCCCAAGTTCGACGACATCAAGACCGGCCGCAACTGGGAGCCAACCCCGAACACCTACACCGGCTACATGAGCCGCAACCGCCGCCTCACATACGAATTGAGCTCCGGCGTCAAGCCGCCGTCCGGTGCGGGCGCCGAGCTGTTCCCGTACCAGCTGACCTGTAAGCTCAGCGAGTTCGGCGCGGACTTCACTGGCGGCATGGTCGTCGGCGGGCCGGGCTACCAGGGCACTGTCTATGGCGTCATCGGCGACTGGGCTGGCCACGGCGTCGCCGGTCTCTACCACCTCGGCCAAGGCGAGCAGGGAGCGGAACGCCTCGTGGCGGTGCACGACCGCAAGCTGCACGCCAGCACCACCGTCGCAGCGCACACCATGCTGGACGGCGACGTGCTGTCGTGGTCCGGGCTGGACGAGGTGGCCGCGGAGGAGGCCGGCATCCCCACCGAGGGATACCTGACCTTCTCGCCTGACGGCGAGCACGTCGTGGAGTCTTCCTTTGGCGCTACCGGCGTCCGCGTACACCCCGACACGGCAAACGGCTTCGTCTCCCGGATCGCGGTCCCCCGTCTGGCCGAGTCACTGCGCCACTCGGTCGCGCTCGCGAACCCCAAAGCGAGCGCGACACACGACCTGACCGAACTGTTGAACATGAGCCAGTTCGCCACAAACAACAAGGGCGAATACCTCGACCATGTACAAGAAGCGTCCATGGAGGACTTCTACAAGATCCTCCAGAACAAGATGGATTCCGACCTGCGCGCGACGTTCTTCCACAAGGACCCGCCGGTTCTCGACCCGGATCTGCGAGCCATCGCCGCGGTCAAGGGCACAAAGGGGTCCGACCCGGACGCGTGGTTCAAGTCGCTCAGCGTTCCGTACACCGTGACCTGCCTTGGCAAGTTCAGCGACGACCCGTACGCCAAGACGTTGAACACCGTCCGCTCCGGGCAGTGGATGACGCAGATCACCGGCGGCAGTGACGTGATGGCCGCGCAGGCGCCGCTGCTGTACCAGCGCCGGTACCAAGAGCCCAGCGCGAACAAGAACATCGGCTGGTACCTCGCCGACCAGATCGCCAACCACGCCAAGTACGCACTGAACATCGATGCGACCACAGAGGCGTGGATCAAGGAGGCCCGCGACAACAACGCCGGCACGCCCGAACAACTGGCCGAGATGGAGAAGAGCATCCGCGCGCTCGGCGACCACGCCAAGCAACACAAGCAGTACTGGGCCTTCGCCGTCTACACCGCCACGTCGCGGCCCAGCTACCTGCTGATGTTGGAGACATTCATCAAGCTCGGCGGCGAGGTGGACGGCTCGGAGTACAGCCAGCGTGTGCAGCGAACCGTCGCGCTCCTGAACATCCTGGACACCACGAGCTACTTCTCCCAAGAGTACGGCTACCTGCTTCAGCTGTTCGAATTCGGCACGCTACTGCCGCAGATGGCGGATTTGGCCGGTGGCGTCGGCGGCTTCAACTTCGCAGTGAAGACCCTCCTCGACGAGTTTGTCAAGAAGTACTTGAACTCGCCGGATCCGGCTCTGAGCGAAGCGGCGCAGCAGCTGCGCGAATACGGGTCTCAGGAACTCGTTGACAGGATGCTAGCGATCCTGCGGACGTCCGCCGAGGTCCAATACGGCTTGTACAACTGGAGCTACGTGGTGCAGCGGTACCAGGCCTCCTGCGCCCGGTTGCTCGGTGGCGTGCCCGCCCTGGTCACCAATCTCGGCGCCCTCGCCGCCGCGGGCATGCTGATGTCGTTCTTCCTGCAAGGCACCGCAGACTGGAACTCGCTCAAGGACACGCAGAAGGCGTTCGTCATCAGCTCCGCCGTCGGCATCGTGGCTATCAACACAATCAAGCTCATCAAGCGCTCCGTCGCGCTGGTTGAGATCTGGACCCCGAGCAACGGCTTCTGGAAAAACGCCCGCATGTTCTTCTCGCCGAAGCTGCTGACGCAAGCTCAGCGCACCGCGACCACCGGCCTGCGCGGCTACCTGCTCCAGGAAGGCGGCCCGAAAGTCCCGGCCGGCCGCATCGACTTCCGCCAGTGGTGGGCCAGCCGGCAGGCCACCGCCGCGGCTGGCCGACGCTTGCTGCCGGTCGAAGCGAACAAGACGTTCATCCGGCGGCTGTTCGGCAAGAACCTCACCCTATTCATGGCGCGGTCCCTGGCCGGCGCGCTCGCGATCGTTGGGATCGTGATGTCGGCGATCGACCTCTACAACAGCGACACGTCACTGGAGAAGGCCGCGCACAGCTTGTTCATAACCGCATCCTGCCTGGAGCTGGTCGCGGTGATCGGCGCCTGGGCGGTCTCCGGATCGGCGGTCACCGTAGGCGGCTTCCTGGTCAGCTCGATCTTCTCGGCGGTCTCCGTGGTCGGCTTCGTGGCACTGGCGCTCGGCGCGATCCTACTGATCATCCTGATGTCCCTGCCGCAACCGACCCCGGTGGAGAAGTTCGCCAAGGAACGCGCCGACAAGTTCTACATGCCGTACAAGGCCGCTATCGACACGTTCCGCATCTACCGGCCGATCGGCGAGCCGCAGCGCGCCGGCATCGCGATGTTCGCCACCGGCGACCAGTCGCACGCGCTGCACATCGCCTCCGACGGCAAGGTCAGCCAGGCGGCCTTCGACGCCACCGGGCACACCGCTTTCTACATCTCCGTGGACGAATATGGCCGCACCCAGATCGGCGCGCCGATCCTGAACACGGAGGGCAAGCCGTGCTTGCAGAGTCTCGCGGTGGACGACGCCGGTCTGGTGACGTCGCGCGATTACGCGGCGGACGACCTGGCGCCCGAGCCGAAGCTGCTTTGGTACGCGGACATGCAGGGCGAGGGCACCTATCAGGAGTCTGCGTCAGGAGTGAAGGAGCTGAAGTCGGCGCCGTTCAAGCTGCGCAGTGTTTTCTTCGTCGACAACCAGAAGACCACCCGATGGCTGGCCTCGGGCGGCGGAACCGGCTGGAAGACCACGACCGCCGAGAGCGAGGCGGCGACGGTGCGGCTGGAGATGGTCGCCACCAAGCCAGCTGAGCTGTCAATGAGTGACGTCTCCTGGCTGACCGTCGCGCACGACGAGGTGACCGGTCCGGCGCTCCAGGTGCCCGGCAGCGTGCCCCAGGAGTGGACGGTCACACCGGCGCTGCCGAGCGGCCTCACGTTCGACCCCGACGAAGGCACCATCGCGATGGCGACCGGTGTCGACGTGTCGCCGACGCCCAAGCAGGAATACACGCTGAAGGTGACCAACGGCGTCGGCTCGGAGGAGACGACCTTCGCGCTGGAGATCACCGCGCCCGACGAGGCCGCCGTGTTGGCGGTCTGATCCCGCCGATCGTCGATCCTGCCATCCGTTCCATCCCTGAGCCAGGAGGCTGACATGGCTTCACCGTTCAACCCCCGCGACGTCGAGGTACTGGCCGCGGCGCTGCCGCCGGAGGGGGTGAACCAGGTCGGTCTCCTGGCCCGCTCGGTGCTGGTGCTGCACGCCAAGCGGCTTACGCCGGGCCACTACTCGCAGATGATCGGCACCGGCCCGGCATTCGTCACCATCTTCTTCCCGGACGCGAACCCGAACCCGCTTGAGGCGTCGATCAGCCCGCTGACCGGACTCGACGACGGGTTCTTCTCGGCGGTCGCCGTGGCGCTGCTTTGCCGGCGTATGGGAGACGTCCTCACCAGCGGGTTGCGTCCGCAAATCCTGACCGCGAAGGCCGACGCTGACCTGTGGTCGTTCTCGACACGGATCCGGGAGAACTCCTACCGGTTCTATGCCGAGATGGCCAAGTACGCCGACAGTCCGATCCGCACCGCGCTGGCCGCGTTCCAGGACGACTCGAAACGCGCGGTGGCGCGGCAGCACTACCTGGCCGGGCTGTCCTCGCCGACCTGGACGAACGACAAGATGCTGCAGTGGTCGTCGGGCAACTGGCCGGACCGGGACTGGGAGCTGTTCAACCACTACGCGAAGCTGACCGCGCTGGGCTGCTCGACCGCTGAGATCGACCTCGCGATCGACCGCATCGTGCAGCAGGGCCTGCCGATCCCGCCAGCCCTGCGCCCTGGCGCCTGGTACCGGCAGGCCCCATGGCTGGCCGACCTGCGAGGCGAGGATGCCGCGGACGCCACGGCGGCGCTGCTGAAGACGAACTGCCACGTCTACCCGGGAGCCACGTACCCGTCGTGCATCGCAGAGGACAACTCCTACGAGTTCACGGCGAGCTCCCAGCCGGGCACCTCCTACCGGCAGGTGCCGAGCTCGTCGTGCTTCGCGCCCGGGACACGCGTGGTCATGGCTGACGGCACACTGCGGGTGATCGAGGACGTGATGCTCGGTGACAAGGTCGCGACGCCAGAGGGTCCGGGCACCGTAATCCTGCGCCAGCGGCCGACTCGCGGCGCACGGATCCTGTGCCGGTTCGAGGGCACCTCCTTCGCGTTCGTGGCCTCGCATCCCTTCATGACCGCCGGCGGAGACGCCGCTTACGCTGCTGCCGATCCCGAAGCGCTGGCCCGCGACGTCCCCACGCTAAGCCAATTCGGCATCCGCCCACTCGCCGGTGCCGACCTCCTGCGGCGCACCGCCCACGGCACCGCCGAACCCTTCCCCGCCCCACCGGTCCACGACGCCGCCGAGGCCCAACCCGATTTCCTCTACGACCTCTACCTGGCCGTCGGCCCGGACGGCCGCAGTGAGTACTTCGCCGGCGACACGACAACCCAACTCCTGGTCAGCTCTGAAGTCCCGCGCTTCGCCGCCGCCCCCGCGACCACCGCCGTAGTCCTTCACATCCTGGAACAAGCCGGCCCCACCATCCTTCACGCCCTGGCCGACGTCCCAGACGAGTCCTTCGAGGACCTGCTCTCCATCGGCCTGGACAGCATGACTCGCACCCTGATACCGACCATCGGACCCGAACTGACGGCTCCCGCGTCCGCCGCCGCACCCACCTTGGCTCCGTCCGCCGTCGCCGATCCCGAAGCCCTCGCCGCCGCCGTCCGCTCCTTCGCTGCCTCCCTGGCTGCCGTCCCCGACGGTTATGACCGCCGAATGGGCGTCCTCGTCGAGCAGTTCGCGGCTCGCTTTGCGCCACAGTTCGAGGCCGCCCTAACTCTGCCGTGGCGCGTCTTCGACCTTGCCGACGCCGACGTCACCGACGTCTTGGCCCTGACCCTCTACAACATCGAGACCTCCCGCCCCGGACCGCCAGCCCGCGAGGCCCAGGCCGAACTCACCCTCCACCAGGCCGGCGCCCGCGCCACCCGCCGCCTCCCAGTACGCCCCGGCGCGCCGGCCGACCGCTGGTACTACAGCTTCGACCACGTCGCCTACTTCCCCGAATGGTCCCCTCCCATCATCCCGAACGGCCCCCTCTGGCAACTCGACATCGAGATCGCCCCCTCCGCCGGCTCTTTCCATACCACCCTTCCGCTCCCAGCCGACTTGGCCCACGGCTACCAAGCCTGCGTCATGCCCCTCCGCGATCCGGACGGCGCCGTCGTCGGCCAGACCCACTTCGACATCAGGCTCCTGACGCTTGATGCCTACGCCGCCGAGGTCCGCCGCCAGGCCGACCCGCCACCTCAAGCCCTCCCCACCCGCCTCGCCCAGCTCGCCACCGCCTACCTCACCAGCGAATTCGCCCAGGCCCTCTCGCTATTCCGCTTCTGCGCCGCCACTACGCGGGCACTGTAAGCGACACCACCGGCAAGCTGCCGAGGACGGCCGACATTGTTCAATGGCTTTCCTTGGGCTCCGCTGAGGCTGGAGATCAGCCGGACGGGTCGCGGGTTTCCGGCAGTTGGTCAAGTTGTTGTTAGGGATGTCAAGACTAGCTGGGGCTGTCGCTGAGTGTTGAGCAGATCGAGTCGTGGTCCGATGGCATAGCGGGGTTGCATGCCCGGTTCGGGCATCGTTTTGGCAGGTCGGAGCCACGCGATCGGGCTCTGGACTACATGACGGGCCTACTTGCGCCGCTGGAGAGGAAGAACGGGTGGACGCTGGCCGAGCAGGTCGGCCAGCTCCGCCCGGACGGCGTGCAACGCCTGCTCGACCACTCCGAATGGGACGAGAACGCGGTCCGCGACGATGTCCGGGACTTCGTCGTGGAGACCATCGGCGCCAAGGACGGCGTGCTCATCGGGGACGACACCGGGTTCCTGAAGAAGGGCACCAGGTCAGCAGGTGTCCAGCGGCAGTACTCCGGCACCGCCGGCCGCACTGAGAACTGCCAGATCGGCACGTTCCTCGCCTACGCATCCGCCAAAGGGCGGGCGCTGATCGACCGGGAACTCTACGTCCCGAAGTCCTGGACGGACGACCGGGACCGCTGCCGGGCAGCCGGGATCGACGACACGGTGCCGTTCGCCACGAAGATCGAGCACCTCAAGTGGATGCTGCAACGCGCCATCGACGCGGCTGTTCCCTTCGCCTGGGTGACCGCGGACGAGGCGTACGGGCAGGTCAAGCACTTCCGCGCCTGGCTCGAAGAACGCCGGGCCGCGTATGTGCTGGCCACCAAGGTCAACGACACCGTGATCACGACCGACGGCCAGGACGCCCGCGTCGACGCTCTGACCGCGGCCCTGCCGAAGCAGGCATGGAAGCGGATCTCCGCCGGAGCCGGCGCCCACGGCCGGCGGATCTACCACTGGGCCCGCGTCGCGATCCGGCCTGCCTGGGAGGGCGGATTCGGGCACTGGGTGCTCGCCCGCCGCAACCTGTCCGACCCCGGCGACATCGCCTACTACGTCTGCTACGGCCCCGCCACTTCCCGGCTGAAAGACCTGGCCAGAACCGCTGGGGCAAGGTGGGCGGTGGAGGAGTGCTTCCAGATCGCGAAAGGCGAGTGCGGGCTCGACCACTACCAGGTGCGGCACTACCGGGCCCGGTACCGGCACATCACCCTGGCCATGGCCGTTCTGGCCTACCTCACAGCCATCCGCGCGCAAGAAAAGGGGCAGCGGAGATGACGAGCGAGACCTCATACCCCTCAGCGTCCCGGAGATCCGCCGGATGATCGGGCACGTCGTCGTCACGCCCCGCTGCCACAGCAACGAGCACCGTCTGCACTTCCGGCGCCGCAGCCAGGCCCGAGCCCGCCGCTGCCATTACCAACGCCGAGGCCACGACCCACACATGCGGTTGCAGTACTAGTGCCGCATCAGGCAACGTTCGCCCCGTCGTGACGTGCCGCCCGGTCGCTGTTCCGGGCGGCACTGGACGGCCAGAATGATCACGTGGCTG
>NZ_JBHUYJ010000174.1:0-9085 GCF_042668715.1 Streptomyces sp. NPDC057271 | reverse complement strand
TCACCAGCGAGAACGCCATCTCCTGGCGCGACCCGACACCGCAGACCAAACAGTCGATTCCGGGATGAAACACTGGGAGAAAACGACCTCTCAGGCCAACCTGATCACGGACATCGCCACCACCAAGCCGACCAGGGACACCGAGGCCCTCCCCGGCATCCACATCCGGCTCCGTGACCGCGGGCTGCTGCCCCGGCAGCACCTTCTCGAGGCGGCTACCTCTCCGTCGCGCTGCTGCACCGCTCCCTCCGCGACCACCAGGTCGAACTCGTCGGACCCGTCAAGGCCAGCGGAGCATGGCAGAGCAAGGAACAGACCGGCTTCACCAGGGACGACTTCACCATCGACTGCGACCAGCGCCAGGTCACCTGCCCCAACGGCAGGACCAGCCACATCTGGCTCGAGCCACCGGCCATGGCCCCCTACACCGTGGCCCGGTTCCGCCCGTACCAGTGCAACCCGTGCCCCGACCGGCCCGCCTGCGCCCGCGGCACTGCCGCCCGCACCGTGAACTTCCTCCCACAGCATCTGCATGAACTCCAGGCCCAGAACCGCGCGAACCAGCAAGACTCCCAATGGAGACGGCTCTACGCCACCCGGTCCGGAGTCGAAGGCACCATCTGCGAGTTCATCAACGGACACCGGGCCCGCCGCAGCCGCTACCACGGCCACCGCAAGACACACGTGCAGCACGTCCTGACCGGCATCGCCATCAACATCGAACGCCTCGCCTCACGCACAACTCGCCACCCCCACCGCCCCCGACGCCCCACGACCTTCCAGCAGTACCTCGATGCCCGCGGCCTGACCTGGGAATGCTGGTGGCGACAAGGCAAATGAGCCGCGCGCACAAGATCCCCGACAGAGTCGCTCACTGCGGTCCTCTGCTCGGCCTCCTTCGAGCCCTGATGTCCGCGCAGGTACTACCGGACGGCGGGAGCGTCTTGCTCCTCAGCCCCGCTCTCGATGAACCGGTCGGCAGAAGGCCTCCGTATCGCTTTGCGAGTCATGAGACTTGGAGGCCCTTGTGTTCCCTTCCCGTTTAACCGCCCCCGTTGGAGCAACGGCTGAGGTCCGCTCGATCGCAGCCGTAGGGACCGGCACGTCCGCCCGTGTGCGAGGCGGCAGTCCGCAAGAAGGAATTCGTCCCCTACCGCTTCGGCCAGGACAACGACAAGCCGTCGACCTCGCATTGCGAGGGGGATGCGCCAAGGTATGGAAGCCGGTGCTCGCCTCGGACGGCAAGCCCATCACACTGCCCGGACCAACGCCCTCCGCCCTGGGTCTGGCCGACTGGCCAGCGTACCGCTACTCGGGCGATACGACACCGGGACAGACCGGCGACGACGGCGTGGACGGCGCATGGCACGTCCTCGTGCCGGATGGCGGGCTCGCCAGCGCCAAGAAGGTGCACCGACTCGTGAACCCGCAATCGCGAACGGCACATGGGCACCCGGTTCCCCCACGGTAACCCTGAATAGAAATGGAGAAGGAGGATACTTCAATGAAATATAAGAGATCATTCGGACGGTTCAGAGTCCTACGCTCAGCTCACAGAAGGGAAGGACAGTTCCCGGACGACAAACATGACGTAGCGCGACGGCGGCGTGGATGGCACGGTGTGGTGCGCACGGGAGTGGTCGCCGCCGTGGTTGCGGCGCTGGGGGCGGGGGTGATGCCGTGGACCGTTTCCACAGCCGCCGCCGCGTACGAGGAGGGAAGCATCTCGCCGACGATGGCGGCTCAGGGGCCGCCCAGTGAATCCCGCCCTGGCGGTGGTGAGGTGGACACCAAGAGGGGCGATTTCGGTTACACATTCAGCTTTGAGCTGCCGGAAGGGAGGATGGGTTTCACTCCGTCCCTCGGTTTGGCGTACTCGTCGGAAAGCGCGGTCCACGGAGGGGTGGCAGCTGGCTGGGAGCTGACGGTGCCCGCGATCCGGGGGGACCGGAGGGCCGGCAGTCAGAGGCTTGCCGACGCTTACTCATTCCTGCCTGAGGATCCGTCGCATTTCGTGGGTCCAGGGGGTGAGGAGCTCGTTTCCGACGCGACGTTGCCAGTGTCGACGGGGGCACGCGGGTTCCGCGGCATTTTCGACAGCTCGTACGCGATCTATGAGTTCCTGGGCGGAGTGTCTGCCCAGGACTACTGGTGGCGGGTCAGGACCAATGACGGGGTTACCCGATATTTCGGTGAGAAGAGCCAGCATCCCTACACGTACGCCCCGCTGGTGCTGGAAGAGTCATCGTACGGTGACACGACAACCTACACCTACTCCACGGTTGGGCGGGGAACGAGTGCGCCGGCAGCCGGTGAGGCGAGGGAGTTCCGCCTTGACCGGATCGATTACGGCAACCCCGAGGGTGCCTCGTACGCGTCAGCCGTTCTGCAGTACGAGGCAAATCCTGAGTTCTGCCCGGGTGCGCAGGTCAGTCCGGCGGCGCTGCCTTTGGGGGGCCGTCTCGACTACGGGCTGGGTTTTGGGCACCTGACTGGGACCCGGCGTCTGACCTCTGTGACGACATGGCGTGATGCGGACGGGGATCCGTCGCCACCGGCCAGTGGCCAGCCTGCGTGGGCCCTGATCCGTAGCTACCAACTGAACTACGACACTTCCACGGAGTGCGCCACGAGCGGTACGGCAGCCCCTTTCCGCCAGTTGTCATCAGTTCAGGAGACGGCCGTGTCGCCCAACGTCCCCATGGGCGAGGCGGGCTATCAAACGGTCAAGCCGCCGGTGGAGTTCACCTACGGCAAGGCTTCGGCCTACACGAAGCTGAGCGACTATGGGCCTGAGCAGTCGCTGGTGCTTCCGTCTCCGGATGGGTGGTACGCAGAGTACGGCCCCATGCCGCGCACCAAGAGTGGCAGTGCTGCCTACCTGTGGGTGGACATCAACGGCGATGGCCTGATCGACATCCTTGAGGATGATCCGATCACGGACCCGGGTGCGGGCGGCCATGAGGTGAACTGCATGGTCAACGTCTATTTGAACCAGGGAGACGGCACGTTCGAGAAGAACGCTAACGAGTTCCCTGAGTTCTTCGTTGAATTCGCCAATGCCGACGTCCCGGTCAGCGCTACCCAGCCTGGCTTCTGTGACATGACGAAGTCTGCATGGTCGGATGGGAATCAGACGAGTGCGTACAGGATCTATCGAGATTTCTTCGATGCCGATCTCGATGGGTTGCCGGACATGGTGGCCCAGCCGGTGTTCATCTACGGCTGCTACGACAGTACGTTCAACATCCCTTGCCCGGCAAAGGGTGTCTTCCCCTGGGAGGACGAGAACTGGGACGAGGGTCACTATTTCACCGACAAGGATGATGAGCACACTGGCGGTATAGGAGTCCAGAAGCGTTGGTACGTGTACCGCAACACCGGGCACGGCTTCGCTTCCCAGCCGACCCTAATGAACCCCCATTCGGAGGGAGTTAAGATCCAAGGACCTCAGTACCACTTCGGCATCTCCGGAACCAGTGCCGAGTGGGACAATTCTCCTATCGTCCGTCAGGATATCGATGGCGACGGGAAGCCGGACTACCTCGGGCAGGTCGGGAGTAACGACAACGTCCTGATGCGCGGGAAGAAGGAGGGCGACTATGAGAGCCCGGGCACTCTGTGGGACCTGGGCACTTCCCTGTTCAACAGCTCCGCGGCGACCGACTACGACGACAACGGGTTCAACTACGCGCAGAAGGCGGCGATCTTCGATGTGAACGGTGATGGCCTGCCGGACCAGGTCTTTCGTAACGAAAATGCCAGCCCGGATGAGTTGCAGGTGTATCTCAGTCGGGGAGATCGCTTCGGACTCGAAGCCAGCAAGCCAGATTTCGATCTGGCCGACGGGTTCAGCCCCAAGGCAGAAGTGCCCTGGAAGGGCCACTCCTCCAGCGCCGTCAACAACCCCTTTCAGTACATGGGGGATAGCGCCAGACGTCATGACGTCCTCCGGGGAATGACCGACATGGACTACGACGGCGTGGGTGACCTCGTTGGTATCGATACCGTCGGGCACGCTGGCTTCGTATTGCTGGGCGGAGGCGCCGGGTGGCTTGCCGAGCGGGCCGTCGACGCCGTCGTCGCTCCCTTTCATCTGGGCTCCAGCATGGGGATTGACGGCAAACTGGTCCAGGTCGCTCACAAGTACCCCATCGATCTGAACGGCGATGGGCTACGGGATCTGGTGGGCGACGCCGATGAGGACGGTGTGCCCGAGGTGCGGTTCGCGAAGCCTGTGCTGGACCAGTCGGCGGATCGGGCGGCGCCTGCACGTCTGTTGCGGACGATTGCCAACGGGTACGGGGCGAAGACCACTGTTTCCTACGAGCGGGACACCATGGCGGGTCGCTGGGTGACCTCGGAGGTACGGACTAATCCAGGGCACGGCGAGGCGTCCTCGACGGTGCGCTACTCCTACCTGGACCCGCAGCGCACCGCGGATGCGTACGGAAACATGGCAGTGCGCGGTTACCGGGAGGCGGTGGCGCTGAAGAACGTGGGCGCGGGCACCGGCCGGCTGTCGACGGTGTCGACGACGTATGTCTATGACCTGGATTACCGGGGGCTTGCGAACCGTACGGTGACGGCACTGGGCGCGGAGGCGTTTCCAGGTGGCTTCGACCCGATGGTTGAGACCAATGTGGTCAGTGTCTCCAGCCCCGCCTATACCTCCTTCACGCTGCCGAGTGTGACCCGCTCGCCGGGGATGAGCTCCGGGTTCCCGATGCGGGTGGTGCATTCTTCGGGCGGCAGTGCCTACACCTGCGCCGGGGTCCAGGGCGAGCCGTTGAGTAGTTGTCAGACGGCCGCCAAGCGGGTGCTGACGGCAACGACGTTCCAGTCGGAATTCGATGGGTCCCGGTTCGCGCTGCATGTACCAAAGACCAGCAGCACCAGCTTCATCAACGGGGAGGGTGTGACCGAGACGCGCCGCACCACGATCCAGTACTACCGGCTGACGTTCACGCCATCCGTGTATCGACTGGCCACGTACGACACCGTCGGCGAGCGGGTGACTCCTTCGGGCACCGAGCAGACCGGTGCGTTGCACATACGATATGTGGACGACGCGGCGAACGGAGGGACGTACAAGTTCCTGCGGTCGAGCAGCGTGGAAGACGGCACAGGCCGGGAACTGACCTCATTCGTGCAGGCGTTCCAAAGCGGTGCGGCGACAGGACAGGTACACAAGACCTGGCAGCCCGAACAGTACGGGTCTACTGGCACCGCTGCCCCGCACAGCACCATCACCTACGATGGTTTCGGGCTGTACCCGGTGCGGTCGGTCAACGAGGCCGGCCATGTCACCGAGACGGAGGTAGACCTGGGCACCGGGGCCGTGCTGGCCACCCGTGGCCCTAACTTCACCTGCGCCGACGGTAGCCCGAGTGGTTGCGCCTTCGATACCGCTGCGAAGGTGGAGGCCACCGCGGTGAGCGTGGACGGTTTCGGTCGGCCGCTGACAACCACCATCAGCCCGGTGGGCGGTGGATCGAACCAGGTGGTGGCCACCGCCAGCTATGACGACGGAGCGTCCTATAACTCCGGCGGCTCCACGCCAGCCTCGGCTATCACTCACGCCCTGGGCGGCGACGGACAGATGTCTGAGACGCTGAGCGAGTACGACGGGCTGGGCCGGGTCGTCCGCACGCTGACGCAGCAGGACCCGCATCCGCAGAAGGAGACCCTGTACGACTACGACATCACTGGCGGCCTCAAGGCGATCACAACCCCGGCTTCCACCGGCACCGGCACTGTCGCCTACCGGTTTGAGCGCGACGGTCTGGACCGGGCGGTCAAGCTCTACGGACCTCGCGCCGATAGCGGCGCCCAGGCTCTGCTCTCCCAGAACGTCTACAACGGCTTTACCACCACCACCACCGAGATGGTCGCCGACGTCCTCGACCAATCCGAAAAGATTCTACGAACCGATCCGGCCGGCCGCTTGGTAGAGGTGTCCGAGCGCACCGATGCCGACACCTACGCGGCGACGTCCTACACGTACGACAAGAACGGCAATATCGCCACCATCACCGACCCTGACGATGTCGTCACCTCGATGACACATGACTGGGTGGGTAACCGCACCACGGTTACCTCCTCCGGTAAGCAGTGGGCGTACGGCTATGACCGCAACGGCAACCTGACATCAGTCACCGAGCCGCACCCGGTCGGGCAAGCCACCGCATACACCCGCACCATCACTTACGACGATCTCAATCGCCCGCTCACCGAGACGCCCGCGGTACGTGACCTGACTCCCGGGGAACAGACCGCTTTCAAGACAGGAGTCAGCCGCCGCTTCTACGACACCGCCCATCCCTCACTGAGCGGCGCCGACGCTCAACAGCAGATCGGACGTCTGGCCTACACCACCAGCCCGGCGGCCACCACCATCAATCGTTACGGCCCTCTGGGGAACCTCGCCGGCACCAGCCAAACCCTCACTGAAACCGGAGGCATCCCCTCCACCGCCGAAACCCAGCACCAGAGCCTCACCGTCGCTGCTGCCGGAATGGTGGAGGCCAGCGTGTTCACCACCAGCGGTGGGCACACCGGCAACACCCTCACCTACGCCTACGACCAAGCAGGACAACCCCTGAGCCTGCGCA
Source organism: Streptomyces sp. NPDC057271 (assembly GCF_042668715.1). Classification (NCBI taxonomy): domain Bacteria; kingdom Bacillati; phylum Actinomycetota; class Actinomycetes; order Kitasatosporales; family Streptomycetaceae; genus Streptomyces; species Streptomyces sp. NPDC057271. The sequence continues at coordinate 2,471 of NZ_JBHUYJ010000174.1, read as the reverse complement.
CCCGCATTGCTGGCAGCCCGCTGCTGACCGTGGCCGAACTGACCCGGAACGCCGTCGGCCAGATCACCCGCCGACAGGCCAATCCGGGCGGTGTTGCCGGCTATGCGGGCCAGACCGCAAACCGCACCTACACCCCGACCGGCCAGCCCGACGATTTCAGCCTCACCGTAGGTACCACCAGCGTCTACACCATCGACAACTCCTACAACGGTGGCGGCCGCCTGCTCTCGACGTATGAGCAGTTGATCAACAACGCCGCAACCACCTTCACCTACAACTACGACGCCCGCCACCAACTCACCAGCGCTCGCCAAACCGCCGTCCAGCCCGGCGGTGGAGTCGACTACATCGCAGCATTCACCTACACCGATGGTGGACGCCTAGCCAGCGCCAACATCGGCAACACGGCGCCCGCGGTGCGTATGAACCCGCGCAACGTCTCCTACATGTACGATCCGGCCAACCCTCAGCGGCTGACCCAACTCACCAAGCCCGATGCCACCCCCTATACCACCTACAACTACGACGACGCCGGTAACACCACCAAACGCACCACTCCCGACGGCGACACCATCACGCAGCGCTGGGACGGCTACGGTCGCCTCGCCCGCACCACCCGCGAAGACGGAGCCGCGGAAACCTACTTCTACGACGGAGCCGGCCCCAACCGCATCGCCGTCCTGCAGACCGACGCCAAGGGCAACAGTCTCGAAGTCCGCCGAACGTTCGGGGCACTCGAAAGCGTCTACACACCCACCACAGATCCAAGCTACCGCGAGTCCCTCGCGCTGGACGGCACCGTCGGTCGCATCGACGGTGACGTCACCAACGCCAACCTCGAGTACTACTACACCAGTCCGCAGGGTCACGAAATCCTCGCCATCAATGCCACGGACGGCCGCGTCATGCGCGCCACCACCTACGGTCCCTTCGGCGAGGTCCTCACCCAGCAGCTCGATCCCGGCACCCCGGAGGGCAAATACACTCACGAATTCAACGGAAAGGAATTCGATACGCATAGCGGCCTGCACTACTACGGCCACCGCTATTATGACTCCGTTGCACTGCAGTGGATCAGTTCCGACCCCAAGTACCGCTTTCTCCCTGAGGCGGACCTCATCAATCCCCGGAGTGCGAACCTCTATTCCTATACCGAAAACAATCCCGTCGAATATGCTGATCCCAACGGGCTCGACAGTGGCTGGGGGGCCCTATTTGAAGGAATGGGAAATGCCGTTGGGGCATCTCAGGGAGTCGGCGTCAACCGTCAAGTACGTGACGAATTTGCGAAGGGAATGGCCCGTGTTGCCGTCGAAGGCTACACCCGGGGCGTTGTCAGCCTGATCCCGATCGTCGGAGACGTATATTCCATTCGGTCGGCACAGACCACACAAGAAAAGGCTATGGCCGTTGGATGCCTTGTCCTGAGTGCCGTCGGAGTCGTTGACGATGTGATACGAGGGGCGCGCAATGTGGATAATGCCGTCGGCGCGGCCCGCCTGGGGAACAGCCATGTGGATGACCTTGACCCGGGCGAGTGGGGAGATCTTCCTACTAGGCCGGGAGCACCCGACAGGGGCCCTGGCCCCAGCGAGCGCTTGAGCTCTCGCTACAACGATCTCCACGCTCCCGTGAACGACGAGTTCTCGTCCGCCCCTAACAACTGCGTGCGTTGTTCGGTCGCCGGAGCCGAGACTCTCGCAGGCAACCCGTCCACGGCGAGTCAGTTCAACCCGACTCTTCCGCAGAGTGCTTCCGTCGCTGAGCTCAATGCCCACTTTGGTCAGACTGCGGCTTCCTTCACTGATGGGCGTGCCCTATTGGCGAACCTCGCCGCCCGGGGTGAAGGCGCTACTGGAGTTCTTGGAGTGGTGCGTACCGGAGGTAAGGTCGGCCACGCCATCACGTGGCGAGTGAAGAATGGAAAGGTGCAGTTTTACGATTTCCAGATCTCGCGCCCAGGAAGGCTTCACACCGGAAACTCCCGAGGAAGCCATGAATTTTACGTGTGGCAGCGACCCTCAGCTAATTGATGCAAGTAGAGATCGGTTCTTGAGATAGTCTCGATCCCGCAAAAGAGGGTCCGTCAGCTCGCTGGCGGGCCCTCACATCCTTTTTGGGCTGGGAGTTCCGATCCTCGATCGGGGCCCAGGGGTATTGCGTGAAGTAATCTTTTCCGGATTCCTCAGGTGAGGCCGAGGGCGGTGGTCGCAGGCGGTTCGTCGGATGGTGGCGGCGATATTGGTGGCGCCGTCCTGGCGGTGGACGCTGATTCTCGGCCCGTGGCCGGTCCGGATCTTCGAGGCGTGTCGGCGTACACGGAACGTGGCTCTGGCAAGATTTTCGTAGCCGGAGATCATCTCGCGAGTGCGGTTGACAGGCCCACACAGTGGGCAGCCTATGGCTGCCCTCCGCCCCTCAGCGGGGTCTCGTCGCGGCCTGAGCCCGTGACCCGTCTCAGGGTGTGAAGA
>NZ_JBHUYJ010000173.1:0-9230 GCF_042668715.1 Streptomyces sp. NPDC057271 | reverse complement strand
ACAACCGCTCACCCGCAGGCACCCTGACCTGCCCCACCCTCGCCACACCACAACCAACGAGCGCAGGACATTTAAGTCACCGGCATTGAGCCTAGCCGTACACCGGACCCGTGTACTTCTCGCCCGGGCCCTGGCCCGGCTCGTCCGGGATGATGGAGGCCTCGCGGAAGGCCAGCTGCAGGGACTTCAGGCCGTCCCGCAGCGGCGCCGCGTGGAAGGAGCTGATCTCCGTCGCACCGGCGTCGAGGAGGCCGGCCAGCGCGTGGACCAGCTTGCGCGCCTCGTCGAGGTCCTTGTGCTGCTCGCCGTCCTCGGTGAGCCCGAGCTTCACCGCGGCGGCGCTCATCAGGTTCACCGCGACGGTCACGATGACCTCGACGGCGGGCACCTCCGCGATGTCACGGGTCATGTCGTCGAAGCCGGGGGACTCGGTGTGGGGCGTCTCGCTCATGCCCACACGATATGCCGGGCGGGCCGTCCCTCCTTCCCGCGGTCCTCGGTTAGCGAACCGGGACAGTCGGTGCTAACCTTGTGTAACGACCGGCCGGACACCTATGTGCCCGGCCCACAAGTGGAGGCTCCGATCTCCCACCTGGCCGCCCTCGCGGGCGGCGGGTCACCGGTCAGGTGGCGCCCATCGTTCCGTACGGACGATGGAGCCGCCCGATGTGCGCCCCGCGGTTCACCGCGGCGGTGCTCCGGTATTTCCGTGGAGCCCCGCCTGTGTCCCGTCCGGGGCGTTTTTCATATCCCGGCGCGGTTGGTCTCACTAAAACAGACAGTGCGCGTCCGTCCGCCAGGCGGTCGCGTGGTGCTACCGAGGAGGATCCATCAGCGCCGAGCCCCGCATCAACGACCGGATTCGCGTTCCCGAGGTGCGACTTGTCGGTCCCAGCGGCGAGCAGGTCGGGATTGTTCCGCTTGCCAAGGCCCTGGAGCTCGCACAGGAGTACGACCTCGACCTGGTCGAGGTCGCGGCGAACGCCCGTCCGCCCGTGTGCAAGCTCATGGACTACGGGAAGTTCAAGTACGAGTCGGCCATGAAGGCCCGTGAGGCGCGTAAGAACCAGGCGCACACGGTCATCAAGGAGATGAAGCTCCGGCCGAAGATCGACCCGCACGACTACGACACCAAGAAGGGTCACGTCGTCCGGTTCCTCAAGCAGGGCGACAAGGTCAAGATCACGATCATGTTCCGTGGTCGTGAGCAGTCCCGACCCGAGCTTGGCTTCCGGCTGCTGCAGCGGCTGGCCTCGGACGTCGAGGAGCTTGGCTTCATCGAGTCCAACCCGAAGCAGGACGGCCGGAACATGATCATGGTTCTCGGCCCGCACAAGAAGAAGACCGAGGCCATGGCCGAGGCGCGTGAGGCCCAGGCCGCACGCAAGGCGGAGCGTCAGGGCGGTTCGTCCGACGAGACCGCCGAGGCCCCGGCCGCGGAGGCTTCGGCCGAGGCTCCCGCCGAGGCCGAGAACCCCGAGGCGTGACCCGAGGGGCTGCCATCCAGGCAGCCCCGGGCCTCGCCCGGAACCACCACACGAGAACTGACGCTCCTGGATGTCCGGTGCCCGCACCGGGGGAGCGCCACTGACGAGGAGATAACGGCGCGATGCCGAAGAACAAGACGCACTCCGGTGCCAAGAAGCGCTTCAAGATCACCGGCTCCGGCAAGGTGCTGCGCGAGCGCGCCGGCAAGCGCCACCTGCTCGAGCACAAGTCGTCCAAGCTGACGCGTCGCCTCACCGGCAACGCCGAGATGGCCCCGGGCGACGCGGCCAAGATCAAGAAGATGCTGGGCATCTGAGCTTGATCTCCCGCCCTCGGCGACGAGGGCATCCGGCCAAGACCGGGACCCATCCGTTTTCCGGGTCGTGTGAGTACCACCACGACCCCGCTACAAGGAGTTAAGAAGTGGCACGCGTCAAGCGGGCAGTCAACGCCCACAAGAAGCGCCGGGCGATCCTCGAGCAGGCCAGCGGCTACCGCGGTCAGCGTTCGCGCCTGTACCGCAAGGCCAAGGAGCAGGTCACCCACTCCCTGGTCTACAACTACAACGACCGCAAGAAGCGCAAGGGCGACTTCCGTCAGCTGTGGATCCAGCGCATCAACGCCGCTGCCCGCCAGAACGGCATGACGTACAACCGCCTCATCCAGGGTCTGAAGGCCGCCAACATCGAGGTGGACCGCAAGATCCTCGCCGAGCTGGCCGTCAACGACATCAACGCGTTCGCCGCGCTGGTCGAGGTCGCGCAGAAGGCCCTCCCGGCCGACGTCAACGCGCCGAAGGCCGCTGCCTGATCTCCAGGTCGCCGATCTTCCGCACCGGACCCGCAGGCCTTCGGGCCTGCGGGTCCGGTCGTGTGCGGAGCCCGATCCCCGATCGCGGCCCGGAACCCCGCTCACCCGCCCGGACCCCCGAAAAGAGCCACCGACCCCATGGGTACCCCCGAGCTGATCTCCCCGCGTTCGCCCCGTGTCGTCGCCGCGAGGCGGCTCGCCAAGCGCAACTTCCGGGGCAAGGACCGCCTCTTCATCGCCGAGGGCCCGCAGGCCGTCCGCGAGGCCGTCGAGCACCGCAGCGGCTCCGGTGAGCCCACCCTCGTCGAGCTCTTCACCACCGTCGAGGCCGCCGAACGGTACGCCGGGATCGTCGAAGCCGCCCGCGCGGCCGGGGCCCGGGTCCACTTCGCCCCCGACACCGTCCTCGCCGAGGTCTCCCAGACCGTCACCCCGCAGGGCCTCGTCGGGGTCTGCCGCTTCCTCGACTCGCCGTTCGAGGAGGTCCTGGCGGCCAAGCCCAAGCTCGTCGCCGTCCTCGCCCACGTACGCGACCCCGGGAACGCGGGCACGGTGCTGCGCTGTGCCGACGCGGCCGGCGCCGACGCCGTCGTACTCACCGACGCCTCCGTCGACCTGTACAACCCCAAGTCGGTGCGCGCCTCGGTCGGCTCCCTCTTCCACCTCCCGGTCGTCGTCGGCGTCCCGGTCGAGCAGGCGGTCGCCGGCCTGAAGAGCGCGGGCGTACGGATCCTCGCCGCCGACGGGGCCGGGCAGAACGACCTCGACGACGAGCTGGACGCCGGCACCATGGGCGGGCCCACCGCCTGGGTCTTCGGCAACGAGGCCTGGGGGCTCCCCGAGGAGACCCGCGCGCTCGCCGACGCGGTCGTCCGCGTCCCGATCCACGGCAAGGCCGAGAGCCTCAACCTCGCGACGGCCGCCGCCGTGTGCCTCTACGCCTCCGCGCGTGCCCAGCGCCCCCGGACCTCCCGCTGAGGGGCTCCAAAGGGTCACCCGCACCTAGTAGGGTGACCAACTCGGGGGCCCACTGCGGTACACGGAGGGGTGGGGAACGGGGATGACGGTCGGCACGGACAGTCCCACACAGGCACGGAGTACCGGGCCGGATGCCCCGGAGGACCCGGAAGGGCCCTCCCGACCCGCACCGGAAATCCCCGGCGTCGACCCCGACGAGCTGCCCGACGGCCTCGTCGTCGCCGACGCCGCCGGTCTCGTCGTCTGCTTCAACGCAGCCGCCGCCCGCATCACCGCCGTATCCCCGGAACAGGCCCTCGGCCTCCCGCTCGAACAGGCGCTGCCCCTGGAGGACCTCAAGGGGCGCCGCTGGTGGACCCTCACCGACCCGTACGGCGGGCTCGCCACCCGCCGCGGTCAGCCCGAGCGCAATCTGCTCCTGCCCGGCGGCCGCGAGGTCCTCGTCTCCGCCCGCTACGTCCGCGACCGCCCCACCGGGCCCGTCCGCCGCGTCGTCGTCTCGCTGCGCGGCACCGAGGCCCGGCGCCGCACCGAACGCAGCCACGCCGAGCTCATCGCCACCGTCGCCCACGAACTGCGCTCCCCGCTGACCTCCGTGAAGGGATTCACGGCGACCCTCCTCGCCAAATGGGAGCGGTTCACCGACGACCAGAAGCGCCTCATGCTGGAGACCGTCGACGCCGACGCCAACCGCATCACCCGGCTCATCGCCGAACTCCTCGACATCTCCCGGATCGACTCCGGCCGCCTGGAGGTGCGCCGCCAGCCCGTCGACATCGCCGCAGCCGTCGGCCGGCACGTCCAGGCCCACACCACCGGCGGACAGTCCCCGGACCGCTTCTTCGTCCGCGTCCGGCCGCAGCTGCCCGACCTCTGGGCCGACCCCGACAAGGTCGACCAGGTCCTCGGCAACCTGCTGGAAAATGCGGTGCGCCACGGCGAGGGAACCGTCACCATCGAGGTGGCACCCACCTGCGACACCCCCGACGGAGAGAAGGGAACGGCGGTCACCGTGAGCGACGAAGGCCCCGGCATCCCCGAAGAGTCGATGGGACGTGTCTTCACCCGCTTCTGGCGGGGGAGCAAGCGCGGTGGCACCGGACTCGGGCTCTACATCGTCAAGGGCATCGTCGAGGCCCACGGCGGCACGATCACCGTGGGCCGTGGTCCCCGGGGCGGCGCCGAGTTCCGATTTATCCTGCCCGTCGGCGCCCCGGCCTATCTCGCCTGACGAGATCACGAGCCGCCCGGGCCGCCTACGGGCTCATTCGCGTCCCCGCGCCCCGTTAGACTCGACCTTTGGCACGTTTGCGCCCTTGACGTCGAGCGGGGCCGCGCCCAAGCCAGCCAAACGGAAGCACGGGAAGAGATGTCCGCACCCAATAAGTCGTACGACCCGGTTGAGGTCGAGGCCTTGAAACCGGAAGAGATCGAGCGCATGCGGGACGAGGCGCTCGCCGCCTTCGCCGCCGCGGGTGACCTCGACGCGCTCGCGCACGCGAAGGTCGCGCACACGGGTGGCACGTCGCCGCTCGCGCTGGCCAACCGCGAGATCGGCGCGCTGCCGCCGCAGGCCAAGGCCGCGGCGGGCAAGCTCGTGGGCCAGGCCCGCGGCGCCGTCTCCAAGGCCCTCGCCGCCCGCCAGACCGAGCTCGAGGCCGAGCGCGACGCCCGCGTCCTGGTCGAGGAGGCGGTGGACGTCACCCTGCCGTACGACCGGGTCCCGGCCGGCGCCCGCCACCCGCTGACCACGCTCATGGAGCGGGTCGCCGACGTCTTCGTCTCCATGGGATACGAGGTCGCCGAGGGGCCCGAGGTCGAGGCGGAGTGGTTCAACTTCGACGCCCTCAACTTCGTGCCGGACCACCCGGCGCGCCAGATGCAGGACACCTTCTTCGTCCAGGGCCCGGAGGGGACGACCGGCGACGAGTCCGGTGTCGTGCTCCGAACGCACACCTCCCCGGTGCAGGCCCGCACGCTCATCGACCGGGAGCCTCCGGTCTACGTCGTCTGCCCCGGCCGCGTCTACCGCACCGACGAGCTCGACGCCACGCACACCCCGGTCTTCCACCAGATCGAGCTGCTCGCCGTCGACGAGGGCCTGACCATGGCCGACCTCAAGGGCACCCTGGACCACATGGTCCAGGCGCTCTTCGGGCCCGATATGAAGACCCGGCTCCGCCCGAACTTCTTCCCGTTCACCGAGCCGTCCGCCGAGATGGACATGCTCTGCTACGTCTGCCGCGGCGAGTCCGTCGGCAACCCGGACCGGCCCTGCCGCACCTGCGGCAGCGAGGGCTGGATCGAGCTGGGCGGCTGCGGCATGGTCAACCCCAAGGTGCTCGTCGCCTGCGGTGTCGACCCGGAGAGGTACAGCGGATTCGCCTTCGGGTTCGGCATCGAGCGGATGCTGATGTTCCGCCACAACGTCGAAGACATGCGAGACATGGTCGAGGGTGACGTCCGGTTCACCCGGCCGTTCGGGATGGAGATCTGATGCGGGTCCCGCTTTCTTGGCTGCGGGAGTACGTCGACCTGCCGGCGACGGAGACCGGCCGTGACGTCCAGGCCAAGCTCATTCCGGCAGGACTCGAGGTCGAGACCGTCGAGCAGCTCGGCGCCGGCCTGACCGGCCCACTGGTGGTCGGCAAGGTCCTCACCATCGAGGAGCTGACGGAGTTCAAGAAGCCCATCCGCTTCTGCACCGTCGACGTCGGCCAGGCTGGGGGCACCTCCCAGGCCGGAGGCTCTGGGGGAGGCACCGGCGAGCCCCAGGAGATCATCTGCGGCGCCCGGAACTTCGCCGAGGGCGACAAGGTCGTCGTGGCGCTGCCCGGCGCCGTGCTCCCCGGTGACTTCCGGATCGCCGAGCGCAAGACGTACGGCCGGGTCTCCCGCGGCATGATCTGCTCCGGCGACGAGCTGGGCATGGGAGACTGGGGGTCCCCCCAGGCCGGAGGCCCAGGGGGAGGCTCGCACGGCATCATCGTGCTGCCGCCGGAGACCGAGATCGGCATCGACGCGACCAAGCTCCTGGAGCTGTACGACGAGGTCCTCGACATCGCCGTCACACCCGACCGCGGCTACTGCCTCTCGATGCGCGGCATCGCCCGTGAGACCGCCATCGCGTACGGCCTGCCGCTGCGCGACCCGGCGCTTCTCGACGTGCCCGCGCCGAACTCGTACGGCTACCCGATCCAGGTCGCCGACCCGGTCGGCTGCGACCGCTTCACCGCCCGTACGGTCGTCGGGGTCACCCCCGAGGCGCGCACCCCGATCTGGATGCAGCGAAGGCTCCAGAAGGCCGGCATGCGCACCGTCTCGCTCGCCGTCGACATCACCAACTACGTGATGCTGGAGCTCGGTCAGCCGCTGCACGCCTACGACCGCACCCGGCTCGACGGCCCCATCGGCGTCCGCCGTGCCGCCACCGGAGAGACGATCACCACGCTCGACGGCGTCAAGCGCGTCCTCGACTCCGGGGACCTGCTGATCACCGACAACAGCGGTCCCATCGGTCTGGCCGGCGTGATGGGCGGCGCCCACACGGAGATCGCCGACCCCGTGACCGACCCCGAGACGGGCATCGTCACGGGGACGACCGAGGTCGTCATCGAGGCCGCGCACTTCGACGCGATCTCCATCGCCCGCACGGCCCGCCGCCACAAGCTGGCCTCCGAGGCGTCCAGGCGCTTCGAGCGCGGGGTCGACCCCCAGGCCGCGGCCGCGGCCGCGCAGCGCTGCGTCGACCTGCTCGTGCTGCTCGCGGGCGGCACGGCCGAGGCCGGCGTCACCGAGATCGTCGCCCCGGCCGCGCCCCGCACGGTCACCATGCCGGCGAACCACCCGGACAAGGTCGCGGGCGTCGCCTACGGCCGGGAGACCGTCGTCCGCCGCCTCCAGGAGATCGGCTGTGACGTCTACGGGCAGGACGAGCTCGTCGTCACCGTCCCGTCGTGGCGTCCCGACCTCTACGTGCCGAACGACCTGGCCGAAGAAGTCATCCGCCTGGAGGGCTACGAGAACCTGCCCTCGACGCTGCCCAGGCCGCCCGCCGGGCGTGGCCTCACCGAGCGCCAGCGCACCCACCGCAGGGTCGGCCGGGCGCTGGCCGGTGCCGGGTACGTGGAGGCGCTGAACTACCCGTTCATCGGCGCGCAGGTCTTCGACCAGCTCGGCCTGGACGCCGACGACGCCCGCCGCCGGGTGGTCACGCTCGTCAACCCGCTCTCCGACGAGGAGCCCGCGCTCCGTACGACGCTGCTGCCGGGCCTGCTCGGCGCGCTGCGCCGCAACGACGGGCGCGGCAGCCACGACCTGGCGCTCTTCGAGACCGGTCTGGTCTTCCGGCCGGGTGAGCAGCCGGGCGTCGCCGTGCGGCTGCCCGTCGACCGCCGTCCCACCGACGAGGAGATCGCCACGGTCAACGCCGCGCTGCCCGCGCAGCCGCGTCGCGCCGCCGTCGTCCTCGCCGGCGCGCGCGAGCAGGCCGGCTGGTGGGGCAAGGGCCGTCCGTCCGACTGGGCCGACGCCATCCAGGCGGCGCGCACCGTGGCCGCCGAGGCCGGTGTCGAGCTGATCATCAGCGCCGACCAGCACGCCCCGTGGCACCCCGGCCGCTGCGCCGCCTTCCACGTGGTCGTGGACGGTGAGCAGGTCCTCGTCGGCCACGGCGGCGAGCTGCACCCGCGCGTCGTGAAGGCGCTCGGCCTGCCGGACCGCACCTGCGCGATGGAGCTGGACCTGGACCTGGTGGAGAAGGCGAACGAGGGGCCGCTGAAGGCCCCGAGCATCTCCTCCTTCCCGGTCGCCACGCAGGACGTCGCCCTGGTCGTCGACACGGCCGTCCCGACCGCCACGGTCGAGGCGGCGCTGCGCGACGGCGCCGGTGAACTCCTGGAGGCCATCCGGCTGTTCGACGTCTACACGGGCGACCAGCTCGGCGAGGGCAAGAAGTCCCTGGCGTACGCGCTGAAGTTCCGCGCCACGGACCGCACCCTCACGGTCGACGAGGCCAGCGCCGCACGTGACGCGGCCGTCGCCGTCGCGTCCGAGCGCACGGGCGCCGTACTGCGCGGCGCCTGAGCGTAGCTCCCCGGAGGGGGGGGGGGCGGGGGGCACAGGGTCAGGACAAGCTTTTGGCGGGACAGGTGGCCCCCCGCCCGGCCCCCTCCGTCGTCACGCCGTGCGCCCTCCCGTCTCCGTGCGGTGTCCCTCCGCCGCTCATCCCGAGAACGCCTGGTCGACACGCGCACCAGTGCGGGGCTCCCGCACCCGTGCGGGTGGCGCGTGGGTGGCGCGTCGCGCCGGGGGTTCTCACTCCTTCGGGTGATAAGTCCAGGCCGTGTTCCCCCGGGCCCGGTGCGGTCGGGAGAATCGACGCGGCCACAGGGGCGGGCCTGTGCGCCGCAGGGCCTTCGGGCGCTGCAGGGCCTCAGGAAGGGCCGTGCATGATCCGTACCAGGACGTTGCTCTTCTACGACTCCCGGCTGCGCCGGCTGGGACCACTCGCCCTCCCCACCCTCTGGGGTGCCGTGGCCGTGACGTGGAAACTCGGCTGTCCCCTGGCGCAACAGCCCGGTCTCCCCATGCGCATCGCCACCAGCGTGCTCTTCTTCACCGTCGGCACCGGGCTCATCCTCGGCATCCGGCGCGGACTCTCGCGTGAGCTGGAGCGGATGAGGGTCATCGCGGATGCCACCCAGCGCGTGCTGCTGCGCCCGCCCCCGCCCCGGCTCGACGGCCTCTCCGTCGCCGCCGGGCAGCTCTCCGCCTCCCGGGGCGCGTCCGTCGGCGGGGATCTGTACGAGGCGGTGGCCACGCCCTACGGCGTGCGGGTCGTCATCGGGGACGTCCGGGGCCACGGCCTCGCGGCACTCGGCGCGGTGGTCGCCGTGCTCGGCAGCTTCCGCGAGGCGGCCCACGACGAGCCCGAACTCGGCGGTGTACTGCGC
>NZ_JBHUYJ010000172.1:0-9381 GCF_042668715.1 Streptomyces sp. NPDC057271 | reverse complement strand
TCTCAACATGGACATGCCCATTACATGGCCCGCGCAGCCATCAGTACCACGATCGAGCGACCACGAACCAGGGAAGATCGGACTTAACGTCCACTCAGATCGGCACCGTGCGCGAGTTCATCGACTGGTTCGACAGCACCTACGTCGAGTCCAAGGGTATGTAGCCCAAGCGCACGCAGGCGGGGCGCAGCTCCGTAGTCAAGAGTCCCCACCACCGTTGGTGGTGGGGACTCGGCTCTGTCTGTGTGCTGACTCTCGTTGCCACGCTGGGCATTCTCACGCGGCGCCCGTCAGCCGCCTGACCATGCGAGAGGAAAGGCCACTCAGGGCCCATCTCCACGGACACTAGAACGAGAAGCTGCTCAGACACCGAAACGACAGTCAGCAGGTACGTGCGGCTATGAGTGGAAGGCGACGGTGAGAGCGCCGAGGATCCGCTGCGTGCTCTCACCGAGGACGAAGCCCATACCTCACCCTCGTGAAAGGGAGTGCGGCGGCCGCCACAGCGCCTTGCCGCAGCTGGGGATCAGGACGAGACAGAGCGCCGACGAATGCTCCGGAGTCCTTCCGGGCGCGGTTCGGTGCTGAGAGCAAGATCGCGTGTCCAGGTTGAGGTGCTGTCCCGGGCCTTGCTCTCGATGTGGACCGCTACCTGGACGGGCGAGACGAATCGGTCATCGATTCCGACACAGAACGTCAGCTCAGCCCCGGCCGAACTCTCGCCGAGGTCCAGAGATGGCAGAGCAGCAATCTCATCCGGGTCTGGCCGGACACCTTCGATGTACTGCCCAGTCACGGTCACCCTGACGCTGGACAACGCCAGACCAGCCTCGTGCCGCAGGCTCAGGGTCGCCCTGGGCGCACCACCCTGGTCGCGCTCCAGCCACCCGCAACCCAGCTTGAACCTCGGCCCGTTGGCGTCGTGCCGCTCCGCCTCTTCGCCGTCGATCTGACGTTGCATGAGCTGCACTTGCTTTTCCGCCGCATCAGCCTGCCGCCGAGCGGAAAGAGCAGAGTCCTCGGCAGTCCGCGCCTGCCGCTTCGCGACCAGCGCCTGCCAAACGGCTACGCCTGCGGCAATGGCGCTGATCCCGGCAGCGCAAATAGCGACAAAAACGTCAGTACTCACACATCCCCCTACCCTCGTGGCACTCCGGGGCGGAACCCTACCGCGCGACCGAGACTGTTCGAAGCGACGGAGCGTGGGCAGTGACGGACGAGCAGACCTCGGGCACAACCGTGGGAACAGTGGCAGCGGGCTGTTCAGCAAGGCGGGGGATCCGTACACATCGGATCCCGTGCCGTCTGCCTGGGCAGCCGCTGAGGCCCAGCTTCACAGATGACCAGGTCGTGCCGGGGAACTCTAAGTCGAAGTTCGCCCGCGTCCCCACTCCGCGTCCGGTGTGCCGCCCGTCGCGCTGGCCGGGGCTCCCGAGGCGACCCTGATCGAGCCTGGGGCAGATGTCCGGATTGGCCGCCTCGGGCCGAGTCGCAGCGGCCGTTCAACGTCGAGTCAGTTCCTCGTATGAAAGGAATTCCTGGTCACAACGCCCGTAGTACACGGGTTCCCTACCGTATTCGCTGTCGCTGAGGGTCACGGTCATGGGGTTGTCGCAGGCGCAGCTCGCCGCGGTGCCGCTGGGGCGAGATAGGACAGCGTACTGCGCGGCCGATGTGGCTGCGTGCCCGGTGCTGGTGGTGCACATATGTGTACGGCACGCCTCGTTGCCGCTCAGGATGGCCCGACCGTGCGCTGGCGGACGGTTCCGCCTCGCTGGTGGCAGCGAATCTGGGGCCGCCTCCAATTGGCAGTGCGCCTGCCGGTGGTGGTGCGGCAGGATCAGAGCATTGATCACGACCACCCTGGGGGGCATGGTGCAGGAACTACGCTTCGACGAGAACATCCGGTTTGCTGTGGAGGTGAGCGGCGATCAGGTGGCTCTGCGTCCTGCGCTCGGCGGCCATGAGCTGTTCGTCCCGCTCGCTGTCTCCGTGCCGACGTTCGTCAAGGCCGGCAGAATTCTCGCCCTTGAGGTCGACCTGTATGGCTTCGGCGCCGTGCCCGGTCAGCGGTCGCGGCTCGCCCGGCACACCACTAGCCTGCCGTACACCGAGCAGATACTGATCCACCGCCTGAACCTGTCCTTCCCGCTGACCTCGCGCCAGGTGTACGCGGTGGACGAGGGACGTCAGGGAGACATCGCGTTCGAGATCACGTTGCGGGCGACGTTGCCCCGAGCAAGTGGGTACCCCGGCTCCACAGAGGAATCCCTGCGGTTCACCATCGCCAAGAGCCGGTGGGAGGACCAGCTCGCGCAGCTGGGCCCCTCGGCGGCGTACGAGATGGCCGTCCCGTATCCGCTCGGCGATCCTGAGCGGGACAAGGTGGGCCGGACCCTGCGGGAAGCCCAGCGGCTCTTGAACGCCAGCGAGATCCTGCCTGCGATTCTGCAGATCCGGCGGGCGCTGGAGTGGGTGCAGCAGAACTGCGGCTGGGACAAGCCCGCCCAGGGCAAGCGCCCGCGTGATTGCAGCCAGTCCGAGCGCTGGGGGCGGATTCTGGACTCTCTCTACAGCCAGACCAGCGGAGCGCTCCACGACGACGAGGTAACCCGCGACTTCGACTACAGCCGTGCCGAAGCCGAGACCCTGCTGGCAATGACGGCCGCGCTGCTCCGCAATGTGCCGGGCAAGCAGGCCGAGTAACCGCCGGGGCGACCACACGCTCGTGGGGTCGTGCCCGCCGATATCCCGGTGTGCGTGCCCGTCCCGATCCGGTAAGCCTGTGTCGTGACCGCACCCAACACCGTCGACCTCGACGCCCCTGCCACGTGGCCGGCTGACCTCTCTGACCTGATCGCCGAACTCGCTTCCGCCGTCACCGGAAAGCTCGACACCGGGAGTGACCTCCACAACGAGGCCAGCGAGCTCGCCAAGCACGACGACCAGGTCCGCGAGATGCTCTCCGGACGCCTGCTGCGCACGTACCACGCGACCCGGCTCCTCGATCACGAGATCGAGGACGTCCGGGCGTCCGGCCTGCGCACCCTGACCGAAGGCTCCCTGACCGAGCGGGTGGCCAGGGCCATCGAGGCGGGCAGCATCCCTGCGCACTATCTGAACGCGCTGCGTGAATCGACCGCGCTCGTCCACGAGCCGCCGCACGCGGTGCGGTATCGGTTCGGAGAGGTGAGCGTGGTCAGCTCTCGACAGCCGCTCGCGAAGTCGTGGCCCCACCGGTTGCTGTCGAACTGGGGCGGAGAGGTGCGGCAGTTCGGCCCCGTCTGGACGGACGGCGAGTTCGAGAGCATCCGCCGCCTCGGGCACCCATCGCTGATCATCGCGGGTATCGACGTTTCCACTCAAGCTGCCGTGGGCACGGGTCGGGAACTCATCTTCGACTTCATCGGTATCCACCTCGGCCTGGACGGCAACGGCGTCACCATCCACTACACCGCCGACATCCCGGGTGAACAGATCGTGGACATCTGCCTCCCGGGTCACCCCGAGTACGACCGGCACCCCCACTTCCCGAGGCCGTAGCCGGTCCGCCGCCCCGATCCGAGAACGCCAGAGACCGCCCATGGCAGACGATCACGTGCTAACGATCGCCGGCCGGACCCGCGCGAGCACCTCACCGAGACAGCACACCGGCCCCGTTGATCAGCGGAAATCACGTTGGCGGGCTCATTGAGACGTGCTGTTGCCATCCAGGACAGCCCTGGCAGCGGCGAGGAACTCCTCTTGGGCATCCAGAAGCTGCGCATCGGTCCCCTGCCGCTCTTCGCGGACCAAGTCCGGGTGCCTCAGGCTGGCGTGGAGGAAGGTCATTCCCTGCTTGCGAAGAGACTTGGGTATCTGCATCAGCTTTGCAAACGCGGCGTCTTGCAGGTCGCGGATCTGTGATGGCGATGAGCGCACGCGTAGTTCTGTTTCCAGGGCCGCCGGGCCGTCCGGGTACACATGGATCTGTGCCTTGACTACCTCCGTGGCTTCGACGAACTCGCTCAGCGGATCGTCTACGGCAAGGCCGGCGCGTGCAGCCCAGATGCTGTGCGCGGCCTCGTCTACCTCCGCTCTTATTTCACGCACGTCGATGAACCGCTCGCAGCGATGAACGAGAGCCTCTGCCTTGACGGCAGGCTGCTCTGGGCCCTCCAGGGAGACGACGAGCGCGGCCTCCTGGGTCGCAATCCGGGCTTCGGCAAGAGCGGTGCGCTGCGCCGGAAACACCCCGCGAGACACGCGGTCTTCGAGGGAGCCTTCAGCCAGCAGTCGGCCAGCGGTACGCGCCTGATGGACGGCCAAGAGCAGCGCTGTATAGGCGTCTCGCCGTAGCCCACGCCGCCACTGAGAGTGCGCGTTGGCGGCTTCGGCCCGCACAGCGTCGAGAGCAGCGCGGTAACTGGCCTCTGCCTGGGCGAATCCAGCGCGACTTGACTGCTCTGCGGCACGTATGGCTGCCTTCATCTGCCAACGGCCCACAACGAGCGCTGCTGGGACGCCAACGGCAGCAACGACAACGGCGGCTATGGCCCCAAATTCCTGAAGATCCATCCCGTGATCTTCACGTACGCAGTGGGTTGGGTGTGCAGGGATTCGACATAGTCACCAGAATTCCGGTTCATGACGAGCTGCCAGGTTGGTCGGCCCGGGCGAATGAAACAGGGCTCGACGCCCGTGACCTGCCGGGAAGACCGTGCCCGCCGAAGCATCATCACCGATCCCGCCTGCCCTTGACCGACTTCGAGAGCATCCAGACATCGCGCTGGAAGAAGTGCCCGGATTGCTGGTCCGCCGTGCGCGCGGCCCGATGCTCCCTGAAGGTTGTCCTACGATCGCCCCGGCTGCCGTCCGGTGGCCGGGGCCTCATTGTGCAGGAAGGAACCACCTTGACCACGCACACCCTCACCATCAACGGCGAGCAGATCACACTCACGGAGGGGACTGTCCTCCTGGCCGCAGCCGACGCGCGTCCGAACGTCCGCCCTCAACGCCACGGCGTACTCGTCGGCTCCGTCCTCTGGGCGCCGAAGGACCTGCTGCGGACCGTCGTCGGCAGCGAAGACCTGGGGAACGTTGACTCCCCGCGGGCTATGAAGGCGTTCAACAACCTCGGCTTCCAGACCTTCACGGAGACTGTCTACACTGCGGACGGCCTCCCCTTCGTCCACCCCCAGAACCAGTTGCGGACCCAGGACGGAACTCGATCGTGACCGCATCGACCACGCTCGTATTCGCCGCCCTGGTCGAGGAGATCGATCAGAAGCATGGCGTTCTCCAAGTCAGCGTCCGGCGCCTGCGCGACATCCTCGGAGCTGGCCGCACCGGCAGCACTGTGGCCCGCACCATTGAGACCGAGCTCGCCCGCGCGGGCATCGTGCACTTCCCGCCCAGCATCCCGACCAGCCAGGACCAGGCAGTCGTCCTGTGCACGAACCCCATGGTCAAGATGGTCATCGAGAACCTCCGCGCAGCCGAAGTCGAGGAGCCGACAGACGCGGTCGTCGTAAAGGCGGCGATCACCCTCGAACTCGTCGCTGCCGCGTTCACCCCCGGCAAGAAGACCGAGGGGGCATGATGACCGACCCAATCCCGTCCGATCAGCTCGTCGCCAAGCTGGAGGCTGCGGGAAGCTGACCGCAGGGAAGTGAGCGAAGGCCCCTGCCAGGCAGGGCTTCGGCGTAGTCGCGTGACGCCCGGTTCGTGGCGGCCTGTCAGTTCGGTAGTGCGCTGGAACGTGGCAGGCACGACTTCCAAGATCATGGAGTTCTCCACGCCCCGTGATCCGAGTGGAAGACCGTTGCCTGCCGACACATCGTCGCTGATCCCGCCCGATCTTGACCAACTGCGCAAGAATCCGCAGGTCGGACCCGAGGAGGTCCCGGGCCTGCTGGAACGGTTGGCCGAGGTGCCCGACCCGCGTGATCCGCGCGGAGTGCGCCACCGCCTGGCCGTCGTGCTCGCCCTTACCGCGTGTGCGGTGCTGGCCGGTGCGACCTCGCTGCTGGCGGTTGGCGAGTGGATCGCCGACGCTCCGGCGCATGTGCTGGAACAGGTCGGTGCGGACCCCAATCCGCTGCTGCCCAGGCGGGTCCTGCCCTCGGAGACCACTGTCCGCCGGCTGCTGGCCCGCCTCGACGGCGACGCGCTGGACCGGGCGGTCGGACGCTGGCTCGCGGACCGCAGACCCAAGGCGACCGGGGCCGCCAGGCTGCGCGGCCTGGCGGAGGACGGCAAGAGCTTGCGTGGGACGGCGAAGGCGAAGGGCCGGAAGATCCATCTGCTCGCTGCACTGGAGCACACCACCGGCCTCGTCCTCGCCCAGCTGGACCTCGGCGAGAAGACCAACGAGATCACGTGCTTCCAACCGCTGCTGAACACCGTGCCCGAGCTGGCCGGCACCGTGATCACCAGCGACGCCATGCACACCCAGCACGAGCACGCCAACTACCTCCTGGGCCGCGGCGCCCATTACATAGTGATCGTCAAGGGCAACCAGAAGAAGCTGCGCAAGCAGCTCAAATCCCTTCTCTGGAGGGACATCCCGCTTCAGGGCCGGACCAAGGATGTCGGCCGCGCCCGCTCGGAGATCCGCCGGATCAAGGCCGCCACCGTGAACAGCCTCCTCTTTCCCGTAGCCCGCCAGGCCGTCCAGATCAAGCGCCGCCGCACCGACCGCAAGACCGGCAGGAGCATCGTCAAGAGGGTCTACGCCGTCACCAGCCTGACCGCCGAGCAGGCCACCCCATCCCAGCTCGCCCGACTCGTCCGCGACCACTGGACGATCGAGGCCCTGCACCACGTCCGCGACACCACCTTCGCCGAGGACGCCTCCCAGCTGCGGACCGGCAACACTCCCCGCGCGATGGCCACCTGACGCAACCTCGCCATCGGAGTCCTCCGGACAGCCGGAGCGAAGAACATCGCGGCCAGCCTCCGCCACAACGCCCGGGATCCCCGTCACCCTCTCGCTCTCCTCGGCCTCGGGTGATCACAAACCGGGCGTCACGCGACTACGCCGAAGCCCTGCGTCCGCCGCCCGCTCCCCGGGAGCGACACCTCCGACACTGTACGTCCGGCCGTCGATCGTCCGGCGGTTTGCCAAATGTGGCCCGATGAACCGGGTTCGGAGCAGCCGCTGGGTCTGCCGAGGTGACGGCAGCATCCTGCAGTTGGCCGATTCCATGGTCGAACAAGAGGCCCCCGAGCGTTCGGGGAAGAGCCGGAGGACAACGAATGTTGGCACGAGCGTACTGGCCCAGAGATCGAGGTAATACGCCTTCCCTCTGCCCAAGCGGAATACCCAGACGCTCCCGTTGATTGGTCTTCTTGCGGAGATTGCGGGAGGGGAGCTGGTGGCCGAGCTGACGTTGTTCCGGCGGGACGCGGACGGGCGGGATGTCGAGCTGTCCGGTTCGACGGTGGCGCTGGAGGTGGAGCTGCAGCGGCGGGTCGAGGCCGGGCTGGAGCAGATGCTCGGTATCCGGTTCGTGGCGTCGGAGTATGCGACCGGTCCGTGGCATCGGGGGCGGATCGACACGCTGGGGCTGGACGAGAACGGCAGCCCGGTCGTGATCGAGTTCAAGAGGGGCTCTGACAGCGGGGTGCTGTCGCAGGCCGTCTCGTACCTGTCCTGGCTGCGTTCAGCGCAGCACGAGTTCGAGGCGCTCGTCCGGAAGGTGCTGGGCGGGGAGGCGGCGGAGTCGATCGACTGGCGGCGTCCGCGGATGGTCTGCATCGCGGCCGGCTTCTCCCATCACGACCGTGTGGCCGTGCAGTGGCTGCCCGAGCGGATCGACCTGGTGCGCTACCGGGTCTTCGAGGGCGGCCTGCTGAGTCTCCTGCTCGTCGATTCCTCGCCCGGCTCACCGAGCGCCGCTTCGTCTCGGCGGAGCCGGGAGCGGGACGCGGTGGTCGGCAGCGCGCCGGCGGCACCAGCGACTCCTGCGCCGACGGGTGCCAGCCTCGTGCCGGAGTCCTTGCGGGACCTGTACGCGGAGCTGGACGAGGCGCTCACAGCGTGGGGCGAGGTCGAAGTGGCGCCGCTGCGGCACTACATCGCCTACCGGCGGCTGGTGAACGTGGCATCGGTGATCTTCCGTCCGAAGCACGAGGCGATCCTGGTCTATCTCAGACTCGACCCGAACACGGTCGCGCTGGAGGAGGGCTTCACCCGGGACATGCGAGGCATCGGGCACCTGGGGACCGGGGACCTGGAGGTCCGCCTCGCCTCGGCGGCCGACCTGGAGAAGGCGGCGCCGTTGATCCGGCGGGCGTTCGAGGCAGCCTGACGCAACGAGAAGGGCGGCTGGTGCATCGGATTCTCGATGCACCCGCCGCCCTTCGGCGTCTGCGGCCCGCCGCCCCCTGGCTCTCTCCGCTCTCCTGATCACGCCTCCGGCCCGGCCAGGTCGAAGTCGTCCTTGGTCAGCTCGGCGCGGAGCCGCTGCTCGGCCACTTCCGCGTAGTGCGAGGACAGCTCGACGCCCACAAAGCGACGTCCCTCGCGAAGCGCCGCGACGCCCGTAGAGCCGCTGCCAGTGAACGGATCGAGGACGGTGCCGCCCTCGGGGCAGACCCGCACGAGCTGCTGCATGATCTCGACGGGCTTCTGGGTGATGTGCACCCGGTCCTTGCGGGGCTGGGAGGCGATGTAGTGGCCGGGCAGGTAGAGGTCACGGGTGTTGTCGAGGGATCCCTTGACACCCCAGATGATGAACTCGGAGTCCTGCTTCGGCCCGCCCTTGCGGGGCCGGCTGGCGGGCTTGATCCACGGGATGGTGCCGCTCCAGGTCCAGCCAGCCATCTGCAGGGCGTCGGACGTGGTCGGTTCCTGGCGCCAGTCGGTGAAGACCATGGCCACCGCGTGCTCGGTCGAGGCCCGGTACGCCTCGGTGAGCAGTTCGGTCAGCCAGGAGCGGTAGGAGCGCTGGTCGCGGTTCTCGCCGGGAAAGTTGGCGAGGTCGTGGGCGCTGTTGCTGGTGACGTACTTGGCACGCGCGGTCCGTCCGGTGCGTTCCGAGCTCGTACGGCCGCCGGAGTTGTACGGCGGGTCGGTGATCACGGCGTTGACGCTCTCGTCCGGAAGGGACTTCAGCACGGTCAGGGCGTCGCCTCGGTGCAGCGTGTAGCTCACGGGAAGGGCCTCTCTCAGGACATGGCAGGGCTGGGACCGCTCCGGGTAGCGCTCAACGGCGTTCCTCCGGGGCGGGGTTGTGCTGGAGGTTAGCGGCGTTCTCCGGCCGTACCTAACGAGGCGGGCCGCGCTGCGGACCCGGTCCGGGAGAAGCTCCTATAGATCGTCAAGTGGTCTGTGGGAGCTTTCGGGCGGTGTGGATCACGTGGGGTAGGTGGCGGTAGATCTCGCGGGCGACGAAC
>NZ_JBHUYJ010000171.1:0-9530 GCF_042668715.1 Streptomyces sp. NPDC057271 | reverse complement strand
ACGGGGGCGGTGGGGTCGGTCCGGTGGGTGGTGCACGTTGGGAAGTTGCGCCCTCGACCGCGCCCAGCTCCCCGGCAAGCGGCCGGGTAGTTGACCGAGTGCGGGCCGGGGACGCCCAGGGGAATCGGGCCGGTTCGGCCGCTGACGGCCTGCGGCCGATTCCCCTGGGAGCGAGCTATGGCCCAACGCTTCGCTTATGGGCCGCTCGCCCCGCACTCCCTTCGGTCGCAGCGGGGGAGGGACCGGGCCCTGAACGGGCCGGTCCGCCGGGCGCGAGCGCCCGTCCGGCCGAGGGCCGGACGGGGCGTCGCACCCGGCATGCTGGTGATCGAGGATCACCAGCACGGGGAGGCACGGGGGATGGTCAGGGGAGAGCCGGGGCGCCGGCGGACGCACTGCGTCTCGGTCCGGGTGACGCCGGACGAGCTGGAGGCGTGGCACGCCGCACGCGAGCAGACCGGCCGCAAGGAGTTGGGCGCGTGGGTGCGGGCCGTCGTGACCGAGGCGATGACCGGCCGGACCGGGGTGCCGGGGGACGTGCCGGTCGTGCCGCTGGTGAATGCTGCCGCGTATGGCCAGCTCGTCCAGGCGGCGAACAACCTGAACCAGCTCACGCGGTACGCGCACAAGCAGCGGGAACTCCCGGCGGCGATCGCTGCCGCCGTCGAGGAGATCGGGCGGGCCGCCCTGGCCGTGCGCGGACTCGGCCCGGACCGCGTCACCGTCGAGGACCAGGCCGACGAGGACAAGCACCAGGCGCACGAGGCCGACACGTGATTGCCAAGGTCACGAAGGGGAAGCGCGCGGGTGGAGCGCTCCGGTACGACTTCGGACCGGGGCACCGCGAGGAGCACAAGGAGCCGCGGATTGTGGGCGGATCGGTTCCCGGGACCCCGCAGCAGGTCGCCCGGATCATCGATCGGCACAACCGCCGGCGGGCCGACGTCGAGCGCCCGATCTGGCGCTGCAGCCTGTCGCTCCCCGACGAGGACGGGGTCCTGCCGGATGAGCAGTGGGGGCAGATCGCGGAGCAGTACGTCGGCCGGATGTGGGGGCCGGACGTCCCGTGGGTCGCGGTCCGCCACGGTGACGACCACATCCACCTGACCGTGTCGCGCGTCCGCTGGTCCGGCGAACTCGCCTCCGACTCGCACGACTACGCGAGGTCCCGGCCGATCGTCCGCGCGCTGGAGCGCGAGCACGGCCTGGTGAACGCCGAGGAGCGGTCGAACCGGGTCGCGCCGCAGGTCTCGGGTCCGGAACGGGCCGCCGCCCAGCGGCGGGGGGGCGGAGCGGCCCGAGCGCGAGCAGCTGCGCGAGCTCGTCCGCGCCGCCCGCGACGCATCCGCCGGCGACGGACGCCTCGCGTTCGAGGCCGCGCTCACGGAGGCCGGGGTCGACTACCGCGCGAACACCGCGCGCAACGGCCGGATGAGCGGCTACTCGTTCAGCCTGCCCGGCTGGACGGACGGCGAGGGCGCCCAGGTGTGGTCGGCCGCGTCACGGGTCTCGCGGGATCTGCGCTGGGCGGAGTTGGGCGAGACGCTCGGGAGCCCGGACCCGCGTACGGCGTGGGCGACACCGGCCCCGGCCACCGAGGTCGCCCAGGAGCCCAAGCCCGCTCAGGTGCCGCACCAGCCGAGCCACCCGCCCCTGACCCCGGGTCAGGCAGCCGCCGCCGAACGGCTCACGGGGGTGAGCCGGGCCCGAGCCGCTCGCGCCCGCAGTACGACGACGAGCACCAGGCGCACGGGTACGACCCGAGCCACGGGCCCGAACAGTCAGCCGCCCCGGCCGCCCGAGCCACCCCAGCCCCGACGCGGCCGGGGGCTGTGACCAGGTGGAGACTGCCGCCATGAGCACCATGCGCCGCCCACTCGGCACCGGCCCCGCCATCGAGATCCCCGTACGAGACGCCCGCGCTCGATCCGCGATCGAGCGCGCCATCGAGGGCGAGTGGGTCGAGGTCCCGGAGACGACGGAGAGGCCGACGCCCGGTGGGCGGCGGCCTCTCGGTCCTCGCGGCGACGATTGCCGCTGACGACAACTCGGAGTTCTCGTCAGCGGGTCGGGACCCGGCGGCGGGTCCGGTGGATGTGCTCCACGAAGGTCCGCGCGGCCGGGAGCAGAAGCGCCGGCGGAATCGCAGTCTCGTCTTCGTCCTCGGTTGCGGCGAGGACCTGGCCGTCGCTTTCGGTCTGCGGGTCGAAGACGTCGACGCCCCACCGCAGGCCCCACGACTCGATCAGGAGCCGGACACCAGAGATGCCGTGCGCTTCCGCGACCTTGACCAGGTCGAGACGGCGGCCGGGGACGCGGGCAATGTGCCGGTACCAGGTGCCGGACGGGATGACCATGATCGGCTGGAGACCGCCGGACTCGTCCGTGATCTCTTCCTCGGTCCGGGTGTCCTGCGGGATCTCCAGAGCCTTCACCAGAGCATTGAGGCCCTGCGTGCGGTACTGCTTCCGCACGCCGTAGATCCCTCGCTCACGCTCGCGGTACGCGGTGGTGTAAATCCCGGGGACGCCGCCGCTCTCGGCCATTTCCTCGGCCGCCGCGTCACCGAGCTGCCACGGCCCAAGGCGGCCGACCCGACGGCCGTCCTTGAGGTCCTGCCGGGACAGCTCAAGCCCGATCTTGGCCGTGCCCTTGTCACCGTCCTTGTACAGGTAGCGGGCGGTCTCGCCCTCTTCGCCGCTGTTCAGCGAGCGCAGGTCGGTGCCGTGCCCCTCGCCGCCGCACGAGCAGTCGGGCCGGTCGCAGGTCTGGCTCACCTCGTAGCCGCCCGCGTTGCGCACGCCGTCCGCCCACGCCGTGGCGATGGCCCGGCGGAACGCGAGCTGGCCGTCCGCGTCGAGCGGCGCGGCCGTGACCCACAGCGTGTGCCAGTGCAGGTGGAAGCCCGTGTTCGGGCCCCACGTGTCCTCGTAGGCGCGTTCGTAGCCGATCACGCCGAACTCGGCCTTGAGCCGCCGCCACGGCCGCCCGGCGGACCCGTACGCCCCGCGCCAGCCGTCGTGTAGGACGCTGATCAGGCCGAACCGCTCGCCCTTGCGGTTCGAGCCGAACGCCATCCGCTCGAAGTGCCGCAGCGTGTTGGTGCCGAGGTGGAGCCCGTACCCGGCCGCCGCCAGGCCGTCCGCCATGAGCTGGGCGTTCGAGGCCCGCACCGCGAGGATGCGCGTCCCGCACCAGGCGCACAGGTGGACGTTGTTGCAGCGGCAGACGCCGGTGATCGCCGCCTCACCGGTCGCCGCCATCAGCGTGGCCGCCTTGCCAGTGAGCCGGTTGCCGCACGCGCGGAAGGCTTCCCCGAGCGCCACGGCCTGGTGCCGGTCGCGCCGCGCGTACCGCTCGTCTCGCGAGTCCGGCTTGCCCGTTCGCGCCGCCGTCTCCTGAGAGGGCCGCGCCCTCTCAGACTCTCCCGCCTCTGACGGCCCGTCCGGGGTTGCCGTCACGGCGCGGTCCGTGGGGGTTGCGCACCCCCTCTGACCTGCGGTGGACGGAGATTTTCCCTTACTACTAAAGCCCGCGTCCCTTTTTGGCTCGGGCCGGGACTGCCCCGCACCGTTTGTGGTGGTTTCAGCGTTTCGGGCAATTGCCCGCTTTGCCCGCTTCTTGCAGGCCTCCGAGCAGTACACCTTGGGTCGCTTGCCGGGGATGTGCACGAGCGGCTTGCCGCAGCCGGGGCCGTTGCAGCTCGGTCCGGCGGGGCGGGATGGCGCGGTCGCGCTGGTCTCTCGTACGCTCGTCACGAGCAACGTTCTCCGTCTCGGTTGAGTCGAGGTGGTGAGCGGCAGGCCCCGGACTCCACTCCGGGGCTTGTGCCGTTTCTGGGGACGATCCTTGCACCTGATGGGTCGTTTGATGCCCCGGCTCACCACGGGGCCCCTGTGACTTGACGGACCGAAAGAAGCCCGCCGACCGAAAGGCCGGCGGGCTTCGTCGTGTCAGCGGTTCTTGTGGCGGCTCGCGTCGAGGCAACCGCCCGGCAGGTCGACCACCCAGTCGAAGTCATCCAGGGTGACGCCGTGTTCTGCGGCTGCATCGAGCATCGCGTCCAGGAGCCTCGTCGCGGCGGCCCTCTCGGCGTCCGTAACGGGCGTGCCGTGTCGCTGTACGGCGGCGACGCGCTCACCGGTCGAGCGGCCCTTGCTGTCAGTGTGGCGTCCGATGATCACGGGTTCCTCCAAGACCCGGGGCCGCGCGGGCGGCCCCGGAGAGTAGTCGGTCAGGTCAGGCGGCGGTGGCAAGTCGGGCGGCGAGCTGGGCAGCGGCGGTCAGGATCACACGGACCTCTGCCATGTCGGCCGGGTGCAGCGCGGGCGGGGCGGGCGCCGGGGGTAGCGGGGTGGCCGGGGACCGGCGGGGGCGCAGGGCCACCACCAGGACGACGAGCGCGGTCACGACCGAGAGCAGGTAGACGAGCCCGATCACGCGGCCACCTCGATCACGGTCTGTCCCTCGATGGGGCGCACGGCGTCGAGTTGGGCGTACACCCGCTGCACCTGTGAGGGGGCGCGGGTGGACACCTTGGCTGCCTCACGGATGCTCAGGCCGTCCCGCCACGCCTGCTCGATCGCAGCGCGTGCCTGCTCGGTGTCGAGCCGGGGACGCGGGGGGACAGCCGGGATTTCGAGGTGTCCCCCACAGATGACCAGCGGAGATGCAGGCGCCGGCGCGAGTTCCGGCCGGGGGGTGGGGGACACCTGCGCGACCACCGGGGCCGGGTCGGTGTCCCGCTCGATCTCCGCCGGGGCAGTGGTGACCGGCTCGACGTCGGCCACCAGGCCGTGGACCTGCCGCATGAGGACACCGAACGCGAGGAGCGCGGCGGTCGGGGGGACAGCGGCAACGACGTAGTCGAGCAGGGGGACAGACGCCGCGTCCCTCTCCCCGGTCACCCCGGCCACGTTCAGGACGATCGAGCCGACCGACCCGGCCGCAGTGATGCCGATGGCCCACCAGTCGGTGCGACCGCGGATTCCAGCGCGGAGCATCAGCAGCTCGCCGCCGACGATGAACGCGTCCAGCGTCGCGGGCCAGGCCCACATGCGCTCGGTCGCATGACCGAGCCCATGGGCGCGGGCCACCTCGGCGAGGTGGGCGTAGGAGAGCCAGAACGCGAGTGCGGTCAGGGCGACGATGACGACGCCCGCGCCGATGAGCGCTGCACGCTCGATCTGCTGCTTGGTCATGGTCACTTCCCCTTCCGGCGGGCAAGCGGGATGGACACGGTGGCGCCAATCCCGGCGGCGGCGATGGCGCCAGCGGTCGCGGCAGCGAGCTGGAGCAGGACCAGGAGCAGGGCGACGAGGGAGATCACGCCGACCGCTCCGCAGAAGACGACCAGGCCGGTCACGAGGGCGGTTTCGAGGGACTGCGCCATCACGCCGACACCTCCCCGAGCACCAGGCCGTCATCGGTCCGGCGGACCGACCCTGCCTCCACGAGCGCCTTCAGCTCGCGGGAGACGGTGCCCTTGTTGAGTCCGGTCGCCTCGGCGACGTCCTTGGCCGTATGGGCACCGGCCGTCACGGCGGCGAAGACCCGGTCCCGGTTGGTGGCCGGGGCCGCCTCAGTCGGGCGCTGCGCCGGAACGGCGTTGGGGTCCGCTTGCTTGACGAGCAGGAGCGGGGGCCGCAGGGCATCGGTCGACTCGTCCCCGTCCCCGTCGTCGTCGGTCCACTGGAGGGCCCCGGCCGGGACGGACACGGGCGCTGGCGCCTGCGTCCGCGTAGACGGGCTGTGCCACGGGTCAGCCTTGGGCAGTGCGGCAACCATGCCGTCCGTGACGTGCCACAGCCGCAGCGGGTCCGGCTTGCGCGTCCGGTACTGGAGCATCGCCCGGCCCGGTACACCGTCGAGGCGCGAGGGGAGCCATCCCTCCTGCTGAGCGGTCTCGCCAAAGATCGCGCGCTCCGCCTCACCCGGGTTGACCGTGAGGGACAGGAACGCCGACATGTTCTCCTTCACGGCCGCCGGGACGCCGACCGCCTTGGTGGGGAACTGGGTCGCCCAGACGAACTGGTAGCCGACCGACCGGGCCTCGGACCACAGCTCCTCGAACAAGTCGAGGACGTCGCCGTACCGCTTCTGCTTCGACATGCGCACGATGGCCGCGCCCTCGTCGATGACCACCAGGAGGTTGCGGTTCTCCGGCCGTCCGTCCGGCACCCAGGTGGCGCCGGTGGCCATGCCCTGGCGGCGGTGCATCTCGCGGGTCAGCTCCTTGGCCATCGCGTAGATGCGCGCCATGCGCTCCTCGCGGTCGGTCTCCTGGCCGACGCACCGCAGGCAGTGCTGCCAGCCGATCGCCTCCTGGCGTTTCGGGTCGATGACCACTGCCGTCCACGCGTCGTCCAGGACCGCCCGCATCACGAGCGGGCGCCAACTCACGGACTTGCCCATGCCTGTACGTCCGGCAAGGAGAACGTGGATCCCCGCCTTGAGCGGCAGGTCCACCAGCTCTCCGGTCACCTCGTCCATGCCGATACCGATGTGGTCGGGCGTCCAGATCATCGAGATCCCGTCCGACGCGGACCGGGTGCGGATCACGATCAGCGCGCGGTCACCGTGGCTGCCACGGCTGATCTGCATCCGCGTCTCGGTCTTCATTCCGAGCAGCGCGCGGACCGCGTCCGCCTCAGCTGCCAACTTCTTCGCCGACCAGCCCTTGCCGTCCAGCCGGACGCCGCAGACGATCCCGGCCGACGTGATCTCCGGTCGCTCGGTGAGCGTGCCGGACAGCCCGCGCTCGTCCGCGTGCTGGACCCACCACGACGGGTCGAGCCGCTCCATCAGGCGCCGCTCCTCGGCCGAGACACCGTCCTCGATGTGCGCCGACACCGTGCGGCGCCCGAGCCACAGACCGGCCGCATTGAGCGCCACGAGTCCGGCCGACACGGTTGCAGGCCAAACCGTCCAGTCGACCGGCGTCGACATGAGGTAGGTCGCGGCGGCGGCGGGCACTGCGTGCACCGCGTGCGCCTCGACCGCCCGGCGGGTCAGCGTCGCCGGGTAGTTCCGCCGCGCCGACTTGAGCGCCGTCCTTGCCTCAGCGCGGTGGTGACGCGCCGCCTTGTCCGCCGTACGAGCCGCCCGACGCCCGGCCGCCAACGGGTTCTTCGACGCCGCGCGGGCCGCCGTCCGCTGGCTCCGAGCCGTCGCGGCCGTCGCGCGCGCCGAGTTGTGGGCACGCTGGGCGTCCATGAGCGACTTCAGGTTCTCCGGCGTCCGAAGCTGGCGGCGCCGGTCGGCCTCCGCGTCCCAGCGCGCCGCGAACGGCGCGAGCGCCGGCGACAGGATGTCGGCCACGTTCACGGCCTCAGCCGCCGTCGTACGCCACGTCGACTTGGTCTGTTCGGCGGTCTTCGACCATGCTTCCTTCACGTCCACGGTGACCCTTTCAAGATCGTGGATGAGGGCCGGATCGCCGCTGTAACGGCGCTCCGGCCCGCCCCATTTGGGGCGGTTGATCCCATCGGTTGCGTGCAGGTGGCCAGTTGCCCCCCGCAACCGCCTCTGACCTGGGGGTTTCCAGGTTGAGGACGTTTCCGGGGAGGGGGCCCTACGCGTACGCGCGCGAGGAGCCCTGGATTTTCCGGCCGCCCAACCGCCCCCGAAGGGACCGTCGTTCGAGAGCCATACTGTAGTAGCACAGTTGCTGTGTCAAGGCGTACACTGTGCTAGTCAGCTACACACCGCGCAGCACACTCGAAGGAGCCCGTCATGTCCCTGGAGCGCACGCCGCCGTACCTCCAAGTCGTCGCGACGCTGAAGGCGAAGATCGTCAGTGGGGAGCTGAAGCACGGGGACAAGCTCCCGTCCGTGCGCGACCTCGCCGCGGAGTACGGGATCTCGACCGCGACCGCGCAGAAGGTCCACCGGACGCTGAAGACGGAGGGGCTGGCCGAGGCCCGGCAGGGCGCGGCCACCACGGTCAGCACCCGGCGGACGCTGCACCGCACGGCGGCGGACCGGCTGGAGGCCGCCCTGTCGACCGGCCGGATCTACACCGATGGCGAGTACGCCGTCATCACGGCCGCCGACCTGTCGACCCCCCCGGAGTGGGTCGCCGACCTCCTGGAGGTCGAGGAGGGCGGCCAGGCCGTGCGCCGTCAGCGCGTCACGCACAACGCGGACGATCAGCCGGTGTCCGCGTCCACGAGCTGGTTCGCCGCCGAACTCGCCGAGACCGTGCCCGCCCTGCTCGTTCGAGAGCGCATCGTTGGCGGCACGCCGTCCGCGATCGAGGCCGCCACGGGCCGCCGGGCCGTCGCGTCCGAGGAAGCGACCACGGCCGCCGCCGCGACCGAGGAGCAGGCCCGTCTCCTGGGCGTCGCCCCGGGCGACCCGGTCTCGCTCTCCCGCAACGTGTACGTCGACATCGAGGGCACCCCTGTCGAGGTCGGGGAGTCGGTTGCTCCCGCTGGACGTTGGCGCGTCCACCGGAGCTGACCTCCCGCACGAAGAAGCCCCGCCGGTCCGAATCCGGCGGGGCTTCTTCGTGTCGAGACCCTAGGCGCCCGCCTGCGGCTCTGTCCGGGGTTCGGCGGGCCGAGAGGCGCGCGGCCCCCTGATCGGCCGTCAGCGGGCCGCACAGGGGCGCCTAGGGCCCGTAATCCTCCGTGGCCTGCCGCGCGCGCGGCTGCGGGTGCTTCGAGGTGGGAAAGACGGCTAGCGGCGGAAGGGGTGGGGTCGCGGCGGCTGAGCGGCCGTCTGGCGGCCCGGGAGTTGGGCTGGGCGCCGTTCCCCCGCCGTCGCGCCAGACGGGCGCGTGAGGCGACCGCACCGCCCGCCGTGGGCTGAGGGGGAGCAGCTGCTGCCCGCGCTGTGGTTGCTCGCCGCGTGACCGGCCGCTGGCCTTGATCTCCACCGTCGTGGCTACGCGTCCGACTGCGGCTGATCGGTCGGCTCGGGCCACAGCGGCACCACCTCAGCCCGACGAACACCAGGCGGCGGCGGAAGCAGGCGCCGGCGCTCCGGCCGAGGCGGAGTCGGAGGCATCCCACCGGACCCCGACCGCTGCCACTCCGACGCCGGTATCGGCCGGATCGGCGCAGGCCTGACCCGGGCCACGATCCTGGGCTTTTCCGAGGTCTGACCAGCAGCCCGAGTTTCGTCAACTGACGAAACTTGGAGGCCCGGGGTTTCGACAGTTGACGAAACGGAGCGCTCGTCGGCCCGGCCGCGCGAGTACGCGACGAGCCGCAGCTCCGCCTCGCGCCGGGCCCGATAGGCGTACTCGCGATGGGTGCGCGAGCAGTAGTCGCGGCTCCGCCCGGTCGGCGGCTGGGTGATCTCCCCGCCGCACCAGGCGCACACCTTGCGTCCCTCTGCGTCCCAGGGTGTCTCGCTCTTCATGCCGCCCGACCGTACGCGGCCCGTCGGCGCCTGCCGTCACGCCCCCGGGCGGGGTGTTCCCCGTGGGAACACCACCCCCCCAAGAGGGGGGGGTGGGTTCGGGGGGGGGGGCCAGCGGAGCGGAGGGGGGAGGGAGAGGGAGGCAAGCCCACAACAAACCA
>NZ_JBHUYJ010000170.1:0-9905 GCF_042668715.1 Streptomyces sp. NPDC057271 | reverse complement strand
CATCACCCGCAGCCGCCTCGGACGCCTCACCCGCCAAGGCTTCCTCACCCAACCCGGACGAGGCCGCTACCAGAAACGGACTTAACGTCCACTGAAAGCAATGTGCCAGAGCGTTTGAAGACGCCACTGGCAACCTCGGACGTGTGGCCGAGCGCACTGCCCGGCCACCGATTGTGAGTTGCCCTTCTCATCTTGCGGGAGGTGAACATGGACGCGGAAGGCATCAACTTCAACCACGCGGAGATCGTGCGCTGAGCGTACGCACCGGGGCCGTCCGACTGGCGCGCCGCTTGGCGGTCCCGGTGAAATGAGCAGACTGAGTGGTTGGACCGTGCTCTGGCATGCGGTCCAACCACTCAGTAGACGGCATCGCCCGTAGACAGTTCTACTGGCCCCTCCACGGAAGGTCTTGCATGATCGCATGCGGGACATCAGATCCACTGCGCTACGTCGACAGTCGGCCCTATCTCCACAGGCTGCTTTCGCTGGCCCGTGCCGCGCGAGAGAGGGGCGACCGGTCGACTGCCGAGCGGCTGCTCCGCTCCGCCTTGACCGGAGACGCACTCGCCCCCGCACCGGCCCCCGTCGTCGTCGTGGCGCTCATGGACGCACGGCATGACCTCGGGGTCCTCCTCCAGGAGCTCGGCCGGTACGCCGAGTCCGTGAAGACGTTGAAGCGCGGGACGGAACTGGCTCGCCAACAGTTCGGTAGTGGTCATTTCCTCTACGGAAAGATGGCCAACGCCCTCGCAGTCACGTTGAAGTACCGCGGGGACTACGCGGAGGCCGCCGCGTGGTACCGGGTGGCGCGGCCGATCTTCGAAGCCGAACGCGGCACCAGGAGTGACGCGATGGCCTCGCTCCTGCACAACCTGGGCGGTCTCGCCCACGCCACGGGACGTTCCGCCGAGGGAATCATCCACGCGAGGGAGTCCTGCAGGATCCGCGAGAGCCTGCACGGCCCCGATCACCCCGATCTTGCCGCGGACCTGGCCAATCTGGGCGGTCTGCTGTTCGCGACCGGCGACCTCGCTGAGGCGCGTCGTACCTTCACCGCCGCCTTGCGGATCTACCGCGACTGCGATCCCCCACGGCCGACAGAAGTCGCGGTCAACCTCAACAATCTTGCCGCGGTGGCGGACGAGTCCGGACATAGCAGGCAAGCCGAAGACCTCTACCAAGAGGCGCTGGTGCTCAAACGTACCCTGTGGGGGGACAACCATCCCGACACTCAGCTGACCCGCTACAACTTGGCGGTTCTCTGGGCAGCCGACGGAAGAAGGGCTGAGGCGCGCGAGGTGCTGCGCGATGTTGTCGCCGTTCTGAAGGGGACGGTCACGGAGGAGCACCTGCTGCTGCGGCGGGCCCGCGAGCGCCTCATGCTGCTGGAGTCCAGCTCGTGACCACACGCCTCGCATTCGACCGGAAGTATGCGCTGCTCCAGTTCCTGGAGTGGCTTCCGGGTGGGCTGATGTTTCCGTCCCTGGTCGTGCTCTTGG
Source organism: Streptomyces sp. NPDC057271 (assembly GCF_042668715.1). NCBI lineage: Bacteria > Bacillati > Actinomycetota > Actinomycetes > Kitasatosporales > Streptomycetaceae > Streptomyces > Streptomyces sp. NPDC057271. The sequence goes on along the minus strand of NZ_JBHUYJ010000170.1, from coordinate 8,406 downwards.
CAGCACGCGATATGTCCGCCGCCCAGATCGGGCTACTGCTCGCGCTCGCCGGTATGTCCTCCGCCGTATTCGAAATACCTGCTGGGGCGCTTGCGGACATGGTGGGGCGCAAACCTGTCGTACTCGCCGCCTCCTGCGCCAAGGCTGTGGGATTGTTGGTACTCGCGCTTGCCAGCGCCTACGCCGTCCTGGCCGCAGCTCTCCTCCTTCTCGGCTTCGCTCGTGCCGCTCACTCGGGTGCCACCGAAGCCTGGTACGTGAACAGTCTGCCCCGCTTCAACGGCGATGCAGGCCCTGCGCCTGGCCTCGCTCGTGGCCAAGCGTGCAGGAGAGCGGCGATCGGCATCGGAGCGCTGACCGGAGGACTGGTGCCTCTGGGTGTCGACAGCCGCCTCGGCGGACTAGGCGGCGGAGCGGTCATTCCGCTCTCCCTGCCGCTGCTCCTGGGGGCGATGACAGCGTTCACACACGGCTGCGTCGTCTACGTGCTGATGGGCGAACAGGGTGGGCGGCAACAGACGAAGGAGCCACACACCAGCCTCCGGAACCTCGCCGTGGACGGGCGCGACCTGCTGAAGGATCGTGCGGTCACCGCGCTACTTGTGACGTTCGCCGGAGTGGGAGCTGCGGCAGGGGTGCTTGAGGTCATGTGGCCGATGCAGGCGGCCAGAGCGCTGCCGAGCGCCGAGGCCTCAGCTGCCGCGTTCTGCTTCACCCTCGTTGCGGCATTTCTCCTGAGCGCTCTGTGCGCTCGTTCGGCTCCGTGGCTGGCTGGCCGGATCGGGGAGCGTATGTTGATGAGGACGGCGATTCTGCTGGCTGTGACCAGCGTGGCGGCCATGGCCTTCGGCACGCACCCGGTGGCGATGGCCATCGCGTACATCGGGTTCCAAGTGGCTGTCGCCGTTCAACAACCGACAGTTGCGGCCTGCTTCCACGGCCTGGTGCGGTCCCGGTCGCGCGGCACGGCGCTGTCGATTGCCTCATTGGCAGCGGCGATGGGCGGGGCCCTGGGAAGTTCACTCGCAGCATGGGGAAACCCTAGCCGCACCACGCCGCTCTGGCTCGTCTCGGCCACGATGCTGCTGCTCTCACAACTTCCCAGGTTGCGCGCGGCGAGCTTCTCGGCCCCCACGCCGCGGAGAGATCTGTCAGACGAGCCGGTGTAGGTGGGCGGTTGGGGATACTGACGACTGCGAGAGGGTGGCCGTCGAAGGTGAGATCAAAAGCGTTCGGTGCCGTCTTCCAGTGTGGTCCAGCACCTGGAGGATCGAGTCCTGGCTGACGGAACGTAACGGAAACCGCGGAGCAATGCTCAGAACCTGTGGATCGGCCCGGGGACGGGGTGCCTCGTGGGATGCGGAGGGCGTACCTTCCCGGGTGATCGACTCATGGTCACCGAGTAGGCCCGCGTTCGGGCGCGAGCTGGGAAGACACGCCCGTGCTGAGTGTAGTTACTGAAGACGGCACCACCGAGACCGGCGTCTTTCTGGTCGACGAGATCGTCCGTGAGGCGCGAGGCGGATGCTGGCCGGCGCCCTAGTACTCCAGCCGGATTGACAAGCGAGGTCGGCGGCTGGTGGTCCGCAACGGCCGTCACGTCCGAAGGCGGTGACCACCGCTGCCGGGCCTGTGAAGGTCGAGGCCTCGCGGGTCAACGGGAAGCGAATCGATGAGACGGATGAGCGCGAGCGGTTCGCCTCGAAGATCCTCACGCCTTGGTGTCGGAGGTCCCCGAAGGTCAGCGAGGTCCTGCCGCTGCTCTACCTCCACGGCCTGTCGTCGGGCGACTTTGCGCCCGCGCTCGAGCAGTTCCTAGGCGGCCCGGCCGGACTGTCGCCGACGACGGGGACCCGGCTGACGAAGCAGTGGACCACCAAGCACGCTGCGTTCCAGGCTCGTGACTTGGCCGAATCCGACTACGTGTACGTGTGAGCCGACGGTATCCATCCCGGGATCCGTCTGTCCCGGATGCATTCCTGCCTGCTGGTCTTGATGGGTATCCGCGTGGACGGCAGCAAGGAATTGATCGCGATCGCCTCGGGCTGACGGGAGTCCAGCGAGTCCTGAGTGGACCTGCTGCGGGACTGCCGCCGGCGCGGCAACGCGCGGTGGTCTAGCTGACAACCGCGGCCCGGGCGGGCACGCGTACCCCGCCGTGGCCGAGCAACCTTGCCTCGGCCGCCACCGCCAGAGCCGCTGCCACTCGTTCAGATGGGGGCAGCAACGCCGCAAAACAACAGCCGAGTTGAGACAGCATCTCACCTCGCGCTTTCACGTGGTGGGGCGTCCGAGGCTTGATCAAATAAGCGGAGAGTGCTCCTGACCTGCAACGATGGGACTTGTCGAGGGTCCTGTTGGTTGCATGGGAAGAAGCACTCTCCAGGTGAAGAAGCGTATCGGGTCGTACCCGCGTGTCCGCATCGAGGGCGGCGGCCGGGCGGTGGTCTCGCAGGCCGGGAGCGTGCTGCTGGTCGAGACCGTCCGCAAGGTCGGCCTGGACACCGCGATATCAGCGGCGCTGACGCCGTGGCGGAAGGCCCGGGCGGTGCACGATCCGGGCAAGATTCTGCTGGACGTGGCCCTGGCGGTCGCGCTGGGCGGGGACTGCCTCGCGGATGTCGGCATGCTGCGGGCCGAGCCCGCGGTGTTCGGGGCGATCGCCTCCGACCCGACGGTCTCCCGCCTGATCGACTCCCTCGCCGCCTCGAGGGAGAGGGCCTTGCGGGCCATCCGCTCCGCGCGGGTCGAAGTCCGGCAGCATGTCTGGCGGTTGGCCGGCGGGAAAGCGCCCGATGCGGGCGGGTCGGTGACCGTCGATCTGGACGGGGTGCTGGTGGTCGCGCACTCGGACAAGGAGGACGCGGCCCCGACCTGGAAGCGGACCTACGGTCACCACCCGTTGATGGGGTTCGTCGACCACGGACCGGGCGGCACCGGTGAGCCGGTCGCGGCCTTGCTCAGGCCCGGGAACGCGGGGTCCAACACTGCGGCCGACCACATCACCGCCACCCGCATGGCCCTGGCCCAGCTGCCGGCGAAATACCGGCGCGGACGTCAGACCCTGATCCGCACCGACTCCGCGGGCGGCACCCACGACTTCGTCGCCTGGCTCGCTCAGCGGGGACGGTGGCTGTCCTACTCGGTCGGCATGGTGATCACCGACGCGATTCACCAGCACGTTCTTCAGGTCCCGACATCGGCCTGGACGCCGGCCGTCGAGGCGGACGGCGAGATCCGGGACGGGGCCTGGGTCACCGAACTCACCGGCGATGTCCTCGACGGCTGGCCCAACGGCATGCGGCTGATCGTCCGGAAGGAACGGCCGCACCCCGGAGCCCAGTTGAGGCTCATGGACGCGGACGGCATGAGGCTGACCTGCTTCGCCACCAACACCTCGGGCCAGCCGATCGCCGAGCTCGAGCTTCGTCACCGACTGCGGGCGAGGGCCGAGGACCGCATCCGGGCCGCCCGCTCCACCGGCCTGCGCAACCTGCCCCTGCACCGCACTGCCCAGAACCGGATCTGACTGGAGATCGTCCAGCTCGCACTCGACCTGCTGGCCTGGATGCCGATGCTCGCGCTGACCGGCAAACCCCGCCTCTGGGAGCCCCGACGCCTGCGGCTCCGCCTGTTCACCGCAGCCGGGCAGCTCGCGACCACAGGCCGTCGGCGGATCCTCCGCCTGGCCCGGCAATGGCCCTGGACCAGCCACATCACCGCCGCCCTCGACCGGCTCGCACTCCTGCCGAACCCCGGATGACCAGCGGATTCCCCGTCCCTACGACAGCAGCTCAACACCCGGAGCAGTGGAACCCGGCGCCACCCCGAGACGACACTCGGGCCCTCGGCCTGCCCAGCCTCAGCCCACTGCACGAAACGGTCCACCGGCTTCGTCGGCGGACCGTCACGAAACGTCGAGGCTCATCCGTGATCGCCATACCAGACCAACGAACCGCTGACCGCGAAGCAACAGGTTGATTCTTGACGGCTTCACAAAACCCGCAACGTCATGAACGCGCTGCCCAAGTCCGCGTAGCACAGGGCGAAGAAGGCGCTGCGGGAGATCCATTACGCCGAGGAGGCGGTCACAACGTTCGAGAAGACGAACAGCGAGAAGTGGCCCAAGGCCGTCAAGAAGATCACCAGCGAGGTGGACGAGCTGCTGGTGCTCCTACGGCTTCCTGGCAGAGCACTGGATCCATCTGCGGACGACGAATCCGATCGAGTCGACCTTCAGCACGGTCAGACTGCGGGCCAAGGTCACCCACGGCGCGGGCAGTCCGGCCGCCGCCCTCGCGATGGTCTTCAAACTCGTCGAGTCCGCCCGGGCACGCTTGCGAGCGGTCATCGCACCCCACCTCGTCGCCCTCGCCCGAGCCGGCGCCCGCTTCGAAAACGGTCACCTCGCCCAGCAAGACGACACCCTCGCAGCGTGAACCCCATCAGCCGATCACCCTGCACGTTCACGCCGTGGCGTCGGTGTTTGTGGGGGTAGTCGGTCCGGCCGTCGCCGACCCGGTCGCATTCGGCGAGGGTGCCGTCGAGCAGGGCGAAGTCGGGTTCGTGGTCGCGCAGCGTGTTGAGCAGGCCCGGTGCTCGTTCGGCGAGCAGGTCGACGACCGCGGGGTGTAGGCGTGGGCGGTGGACTCGCTGATCCCGAACCCGGCGGCGATCTTCGCCAGAGTGGTGTGTTCGCGCAGGTACACCAGTGCCACCATCGCGCGCTGTGACGGGCGGAGCTTGCACCGGCGATCGCCCTCACGGGTGACGATCAGCATGGTGACCCACTCCACGAGCGCATGCGGCAGGTCGAGTGCGGCAGGATGCATGACCAACGAAGCCCCCGAGCAACGTGATTGAGACGTCAGACATCTCGATCAACAGCCCGGGGGCCTCGCTCGTTGCGCTTCACGGGACATCACCCACCGGTGGCCAACTCGAAGAAGCTCAATGAGCCGGTTTCATCCTGAACCTGTGCAGGTCAGCAGGGTGTGGACGGATTGGACTGTCATGCCGACACGGCGGGTGGAACAACGCGCTCGTCGCAGCAGCCGCCCCGTCTTGAGTTGAGCGAAGACGCGTTCACCGAAGGCTCGGAGTCGGGCGAGTCGCAGTTGAACCGCTGGTAGTGGGCCGGTTGTTCGCCGTGGTGGTAGTGCGGGGCGCGGAGGATAGCGCCGGCACCTTGGTGGGCGCGGTCCGCGCGAACGAGGATATGCCGGGTGCGGCAGGCTTGGACTATGCCGTGGGCGCGGTCCGCGGTCAGGTCGTCGGTGCGGGCAGGCGTCGCGCCACGACCTGGACGTTCATGCCGTGCTCGCGGTGCCCATGGGAGTGGTACGGCTCGCCTGCGGCGATGCGGTCGATAGGGACGAGAGTGCCGTCGACGATAACGAAGTCTCTTTGGCCGAAGCCGACGAAGGTCTCCTGCAGGCCGGCTCCCAGGAGGTCAGGACCTCGAGGGTCTCATCCGCGTACCGCCAGGCGGTTGCGGTGGAGATAACGAAGCCCCCGGGCAGCGCGATTGAGACGTCACACATCTCCATCAACAGCCCGGGAGCCTCGCTTGTTGCGCGTCGTGGACCGTCACCTGATCGGTGGCCAACTCAAAGGGGTTCAATACCCTCGCGCTGACTCGCCGCCCCATGACGCCTCTGTCTGCATCGTTTCGAGACGGCCAGCGCCCCGAAAACAGACATGGCTGCGGGCAAGGTCAGAGGTGACTCCGAACCACCATGACGGCATCCGCGCTTAGCCTCGTCGACATTTCATCTCTATCATGGGACAGGATGAGCGAGTATCTGTCTTGGGAGTCCATATACGCCGAAGTCACCAGCGGTATCCAGCCGCTGTGCTGAGTTTGGTCGATACGCCATGTTTCTCTCTGTTGTCCTCCCTTGAAGTCATAGGTCGCGCTGGGGTCCTGGTCGTCAGCCGCGGCAGGGATGTGCACCCAGACGTCGTACACGCCTGCTCCGCCGAGGACAGCGGGAAGCCCCTTGTTCAGATCCCAGGTGACAGACGGCTTCTTACTGTAGGGGGGAGGGTTCGAGCGCATGGCCCCGCCGTTGACGCAGTCTGCGCACACGACGTCCGTCCACTCCCCGACCGTGTCCGCCTGCTCCGCGTCCAGCAGGCCGCTGTAAAGGAGGGTGTTGAGGAACATGACGTTGCGGTCGCTGAACCGACTCTGCTCGTGCGCAGAAGACCAAGCCGTCCAGAACTCGTCGATCGTCTTCGGCTCCGCCTCACGGACCACACTGATCACTTCCCCGATCGCGTAGTGAACCTGATCGGTGAAGCCGTTCCTCTTCTCGTCGGGCGTGTCGTCCACCAGGTCCCAGAGTGCACCGGCCACCCTGCCTTCGACCGCCCCGCCGGCCTTGCACTGGCCGCAATCCTCCAGATCCACGACATTGCCATCACTATGGGTGTGAACGGAAGTCTTCTCCGCCGCGAGCGCGATGAATTGGGCCCACCCTTCACCCCAGGCACATTTCTCGCTGGATACCTCGGTCAGATAGTGAGGGTTGCAGTTTTCATAATAGTCGAAGAAGTCTATTCCGTACAGGTCGTGCAGGAAGCTGTGCCCGACTTCATGCTCCGTCGTCGAGCTATTCACGACCGTCTCATCCAACGTCACGAGTCCCGTGAGTGGCCGATAGTGACTCTCCCCTTCATTTGAGAGCACTATTTCGATGTCACCGATCCCGCTGGAATCACCCACTACCTGCCTGACGTTCTGTGCGCCGCGGTAGGCGAATGCAGCGGGCTCAGAACTGTGAAATCTGTCAGAGGTGCGATCGAAGAACGTACCCAGCGGCACCGTGGCAGCCAGAGCCTCCTCGGGAGATGTGTCGTCCCGGACAACGATCGAGACATCCTCGTTCTTCGGGAAGATCTTGAGCCACAGGTGGGTGGGAGTGCAGGCGTATGACCGTAGATAGATGACAGCGGATGGTGCGCAGCCCTCCCACTCAGTGCCGTCCGGCAACTGGTACTTCTGTGGATAAATGAAGTCCAGGCTGTACGCACCGTTCTCATCGAGGTATCCGGCGACTGGATTTCCAGTCCCGCCGACTCCATCAAGCACCGGACGCACAGCCGTCTCGCTGCCCACGCCGTTCTTCCCCAGGTACCAGAGCTCGTACCGGGCCCCCGAGAGCGGGCGCGGCTCTTCCGGCCCCGGCGGCTCCTCTGTGAAGACACTGCCCGTGACGTGCACCTCGGGCAAGGGCTCAGGGTCCGGGCTGGGATCTGGTTCGGGGGTGCAATTGAATGGCAGGCTGACAGCCTGCAGCTCGCCAGCCTGGCCCGGATTCTCGACGTCGTACCAGCCCGCGTAAGTTAGGTTTCCACCCCCTGAGGGCACGCAGACAGTCACTCGGATACCTCCCGAGTAATAGAACGCGTAACCCTTGCCACCGCCTATAAGACCCCCGCAGCCGTCCACCCACGTGTGACGTACTGACCCGTTCATCCAATTGAATTGGCCATAGCTACCGCCACATCCGGGCAGCTCCGGAGCGTCCGGTGGAGGGGCCGGCGGGTACTGAGGATCCGTCTCAGCGGTACCCACCTCCGAATCGCCACTCTGGGCCGAAGCAGTACCACCCAACAGACCCAGGAACAGCGTTGCCACGGAGAGAAACACCACGCATCGCAAGCGCAAGAGTACTTCTCGCATACAGAACCTTTCAAGATACTTCAGAAGTCGCCCGGGGTAAGTCGACGGTTACACGGCATAATCACATCCGGTAACGCTCCAACCCACGACAACCTTGAAGGTATCCATCTCGGCTTCCACTGCGCTGATACAGACCTTGCATCCGGAGTCGGTGCAGTCGTATGACGTCCGCTGCCTACTGTAACCAGCAGAGTCCGGAGGGGGGCGAGCGGCCGGCTGGCGTTACGCCGAAGATCGGCGGCGATCCCGCTTTCGCCAGCGAGGTGAAGGGCTCCGCGACACGGCTGACCGAACGCCGGAATTCTTCGCCATGACGGACGCTCTCAGTGGCTCGGAGTCCTGCCTTCGTGCCTGTACAGCGGGAAGAACACCCCTACGGGAACCCTGATCAACCCGCACCCTCCAAGGTCGGTTGTAATTCACTTTCATACCCGGCCAACCCCGCCTCATTGAGCGACTCTGTCGGGGATCTTGGAGTTCTCGGGACGAGGGCTGTTGGCGCTTGGAACACTTCGGACGGCCCTGCGTAGTTCCGTCCTCCTGAGGTGATCAGTGTCCGTTCGTCCCCGGTCCGGTGCGGTAGTTCCCGAGCTCACAGCCCAGATGGCGCGGGCCAGTAACCCCAGCGGCACCACGGCGATGTGGATACGTGATCACCTCGACGGACTCTGGAACGACAGGGACTTCGCCTCCTGGGACCCGCGCGATGGCCGCCC
>NZ_JBHUYJ010000169.1:0-10005 GCF_042668715.1 Streptomyces sp. NPDC057271 | reverse complement strand
GGGCCGGTCACTTCGGCTCCCCGTCGGCTCAGCCGACCGGGCGGGGTTCGATGCCCGTCAGGCGCTCCGGGGTCAGAAGTTCCGCGATGCGCTCCGCGGGCAGGAGGCCCTTCTCCAGGGTGAGTTCGGCGACGCCTCGGCCCGTCAGGAGCGCTTCCTTGGCGATCGCGGTGGCGGCGGTGTAGCCGATGTACGGGTTGAGCGCCGTGGCCAGGCCGATGGAGTTCTCGACCGCCGCCCGCAGCTCGTCCACGTTGGCCGTGATGCCCAGCACGCAGCGCTCGGCGAGGGTGAGGCAGGCCGCGCGCAGCGAGGTGATGCTCTTCGCCAGGGAGTGCAGGATGATCGGTTCGAAGGCGTTCAGCTGGAGCTGGCCTCCCTCCGCCGCCATCGTGATCGTCATGTCGTTGCCGATCACCTCGAACGCGACCTGGTTGACGACCTCCGGGATCACCGGGTTGACCTTGCCCGGCATGATGCTCGAACCGGCCTGTACGGCGGGCAGGTTGATCTCGTTCAGGCCGGCGCGCGGGCCCGAGGAGAGCAGGCGTAGGTCGTTGCAGGTCTTGGAGAGCTTGACCGCCAGCCGCTTGAGGACGCCCGAGAGCTGGACGAAGGCGCCGCAGTCCTGGGTCGCCTCCACCAGGTTGGCCGAGGTCACCAGCGGCATGCCGGTGATCTCGGCGAGGTGGCGGCGGGCCGTCTCGGCGTAGGCGGCGGGGGCGTTGAGGCCCGTGCCGATGGCGGTGGCGCCCAGGTTGATCTCGTGGATGAGCTCCACGGCCTCGGCGAGCCGGTTGCGGTCCTCGTCCAGCATCACCGCGTACGTGGAGAACTCCTGGCCCAGCGTCATCGGCACCGCGTCCTGGAGCTGGGTGCGCCCCATCTTGAGGACGTCGCGGAACTCGAGGGCCTTCGCGGCGAACGCGTCCTGGAGCACCGCCGTCGCCTGGAGCAGACCGTGGACGGCCGTGATCGCCGCGATCCGGACGGCGGTCGGGTAGACGTCGTTGGTGGACTGACTGAGGTTGACGTCCTCGTTGGGGTGGAGGTGCTGGTACTCACCCTTGGCGTGGCCGAGGAGTTCGAGGGCGCGGTTGGCGACGACCTCGTTGGCGTTCATGTTCGTCGAGGTTCCGGCGCCGCCCTGGACGACGTCCACCACGAACTGGTCGTGCAGCTTCCCGCCGCGGATCTCACGGCAGGCGGCGACGATCGCGGCCGTCTTCGCCGGGGAGAGCAGGCCGAGTTCCTCGTTGGCGAGCGCGGCCGCCTCCTTGACGGCGGCCAGCGCGTCGATCAGCTGAGGGTAGACGGAGATCTGCGTTCCCGTGATCGGGAAGTTCTCCATGGCGCGCAGGGAGTGGATGCCCCAGTACGCGTCGGCGGGCACGTCCCGCTCTCCGAGGAGGTCGTGCTCACGGCGGGCGACAGTCGTCATCGAGGTGCCTTCGAGGGGGAGGGGAGGGAGGGGAGAGGAGAAGGGGAGGGGAGGGGCCGGCTGCGCGTCAGGAGGTGCCGTTGAAGCGTGAGCCGACCGCCGTCAGAGCGGGCTCCGGACGCGTGGGGCCGTTCAGCAGACGGTGCAGCAGCCCCGGCCGGCGCTCCGGGGCGACGTCGGACAGGAGGGTCGCCAGGACGGCCATCCGGGCCTGCCCCGCACGCAGCGTTCCGGCCGGTACGGCTCCGGCGGCCACCAGGTCCACGGCCCCGCCGCCGGTGTAGAGCTCGGCGACCGGGCCGGCCGGCACCCGCGTGCTCAGCGCCACGAGGGTGCCCTGGGCGACCGCCGCGCCGACGGCCTCGACGATCTCCGGGGTCGCGTTGCCCGCGCCCGTACCGACGAGAACGACGCCCCGCGCGCCGGCCGCGACGGAGGCGTTCAGGAAGAGCGGGTCGCCGTCGCTGTGGTGCATCACCATGTCGACCCGCGGCAGGTCCTCGACGGCGGCCGTGGGCAGGGGGAGCGGAGCGGGCCGGTCGGGGCTGCGGCGGATGTCCACGCTGCCGAAACCGACCTTCCCGAGGCTGGACTCCGAAGGGTCGGCGAACGCGTCCGCCGCCAGCGTCTGCGTCTTCACGGTGCCGCGCGCCGCGTGCACCCGGCCGTCGAAGACCACGAGCACGCCCAGGTCGCGCACCGTGGCGGCGACCTGCAGGGCGTCGTACACGTTGCCGGGGCCGTCGCCGTCCCCCGTACCGAGCGGCCGCTGGGCGCCGGTGAAGACGACCGGTCGGGGGTCCGTGTGGTGGAGGTCCAGGAAGAAGGCGGACTCCTCCAGGGTGTCCGTGCCGTGGGTGACGACGACACCGTCCACGCCGGGGTCGGCGAGCGCCGCGTGGACCGCGCGCAGCAGGGTGAGCTGACGGACGGAGGTCATCCGGGAGCTGTTGACGTTGAACAGGTCCACGACCTCGACCGTCACTCCCTCGGGCAGTGCCGAGGTGGCCAGGACGTCGTCACCGGAGGCGTCGGCGGCGTACCCGGAACCCTGCCAGCGGCTGGCTATGGTGCCGCCCGTGCTGATGAGGGTGATCCGGCGCGGCCGGTCGTCGCGTGTCCACTGCATGTCTGTCTTCCCCGAGCTCGAAGGGTGTCGCCTTCGCAACGATAGGTCAGCATCTAGGGAATGCGATTGCGAATTCGGGGACGAAGCCCTCAGATGTGCCGTGCATAATTGCGTCATGGACAGGATCGATCGCAGTATCTTGCGTGAGCTCCAGGAGGACGGTCGGCTGACGAACCTGGAGCTCGCCCAGCGCATCGGCCTCAGCGCCTCGGCCTGCCTGCGGCGGGTGCGGCAGCTGGAGGAGGACGGCGTGATCCGGGGCTACCGCGCGGTCATCGATCCCGCGGCCGTCGGGCGGGGCTTCGAGGTGCTCGTCTCGATCGAGGTGCGGCGCGACCGGGAGACCGTCGAAGCCTTCGAGGAGGCGCTGCGGGACATCCCCGACGTCATCGAGGCGCACCGGCTGTTCGGGAGCCCCGGCTGCCTGCTGCGGATCGCGGTCGCGGACCTCGCCGCGTACGAACGGCTCTGGATCGAACGGCTGACCTCGCTCACCGGGGTCACCGAGGTCAACTCGCAGATCATCATGAAACGGATCAAGGAACCGCGCGGACTGCCGGTCGAACGCTGACCGCACACCCGAGTCGGCTCGTGTCGCTGTTGGGCCGAACGGGTGAGTAACGGGAGGATGGGTGCATGAGTAGGTACGAGAGGTACGACGTCACCGACGAGCAGTGGGAGGGCCTCGCCCAGGTCCTGCCCCTGCGCGGCCGTGACGAATGGCCGTCCAGGGTCGACCACCGCACGATGCCCGACCCGTACGAGGCGGCCGAGCAGCGCCGCATGATCGTCCTGCGCGTGCAGGTCTTCGCTGACGCGCGCGAGGTCGCCGAGTACCTCATCGCGCAGATCCCGGTACTCCTCGACCTGACGAGCGCCGACACCGACGTCGCCAAGCGCATCCTGGACTTCAGCAGCGGCGTCGTGTTCGGGCTCGGCAGCGTCATGCACCGGGTCGACCGCAACGTCTTCCTGCTCGCGCCCGCGGGCACGGAGGTCGAGGGCGTGTCCGACGCGGAGGCGGACGAGGACCTGACGGGAGTCGCCGTCCCCCGATCGTAGGAAGATGGTCAGGGCGTAACGGTTCGTCATCCGCGGTCCTGCGTACGGTCCGATCATGGACTCCACCGGCGGCCCCACGCCCGACCGCACGCCTGATTCCGTCCCCTTCCCCCGCGCCGCCGCCTCCCTCGTCGGCGCGACCCAGGCACGGAGCCCGGTCCGGTCCCCTTTACGCGGTGGCGCAACGGCCGGCCCGGCGGGCGGCGCCGTCCGGCCCGCCCGGCCCGCCGTCACCGAACTCCGTCTCTCCGCCTTCGCCACGCACCGCGCCGCCGTCCACCCGCTCGGCCCCGTGACGCTCTTCACCGGGGCCAGCGGCAGTGGAAAGTCCACCGCCCTGCGGGCGTACGAGGCGCTGGCCAGGCTCGGCGCGGGGGAGGACCTGGCCGCCGCCTTCCCCGACGCCGTCGCCTGCGTGCCCGAGCGCGCTCGGCCCGACGCTCAGGGGAGGCGGGGCTTCCGGATCGGCTGCACCGTCGACGGCCCGGCCGGACCGGTCCGCCTCGACCTCGCGGTCCAGGTCGAACCCTCCCTGCGTATCGTCGGCGAACGGCTCACCTGCCGCGGCCGTACGCTGCTCACCACCGCCCTCCGTGACCCCGGCCGCAGCACCGTCCAGGCCGAATGGCACACCGCGGGCGCCACTCCCGTCACCCGCGCGCCGTTCCCCGACGGTCTGCTCGGCACCGCCCTGCTGCCGCTGCGCGTGGCCGGGAAGACGAAGGGGCAGCTGGAGGTCCTGGCCGCCGCGGAGCAGGTGGTCGTCGCCCTGCGCTCGGTCTTCGCGTGCGACCCCCAGCCGTCGCGGATGCGGGCTCCCGCGCCGATGGGCGAGGCGCGGCTGCGGCGCGGCTGCGACAACCTGGCCGAGGTGCTGCACCGAACCGCCACCGAGTGCACGCGTCGCCATGCCCGGCTCGCGGCGGTGGCGAACGCCGGCTGCGCGGGCGTAGTCACCGGGCTGCGCGTGGAGGAGCTGCCGGACGCGACGGTGCGGGCGTTCCTGGAGCGCGGCCCGAGGGGGGCGGCAGGTGGGCCGGCGGGAGGGGTGACAGGTGGGCCGGCGGGAGGGGTGGCAGGTGGGCCGGCGGGCGGCGTGCCGGGCGGTTTCGCGATTCCGGGGCCGCGCAGCGCTCCTGTCGTGACCCCGCTCGGCCGGCTCGGCGACGGCGAACTGCGCTACCTGGCCCTCGCCCTCGTCCTGCTCACCGGACCCGGCGTGCTGGCCATGGACCAGCTCGCCGAAGTGCCCTCCGCCATGCGGACGCTGACCGTCCTCGCCGACGGCCTCGACGGATGTCTGGACGGGCCCCAGCTCCGTGCGCTCCTCGGTCTCGCCGCCGGTATCTGCGCCGACGGGCACATCCGGCTCGTCGGCGCGGTGGGGGAGGCGGCGGCGGAATCCGCACGCGAGACACCGGGGGTGTCGGTGGTAGACCTGGGACGTGAGTGAACTGGATGTAGCGGGATTGCAGCGCAGGTTGACCGAGTTCGCGGCGGCGCGGGCGTGGCAGCCGTACCACACGCCGAAGAACCTGGCGGCGGCGCTCAGCGTCGAGGCCGCCGAACTGCTGGAGATCTTCCAGTGGTTGACGCCGGAGCAGGCGGAGCGCGTGATGGACGACCCGGGAAAGGCGCACCGGGTGGAGGACGAGGTCGCAGACGTGCTGGCCTATCTGCTGCAGTTCTGCGAGGTGCTGGGCGTCGACCCGCTCGCCGCGCTGTCGGCGAAGATCGACAGGAACGAACTCCGCTTCCCGGTCGTACGGCCGGCCCCGGGAGCGGACGTAAACGCCACTGAAAACGGTGATCGTCACTCTTCGGAGTGATCGACTTATCCCCATCGAGCTTCCTGTCCACAGATTTCCGAATTCCTCTGGCGTTTAGGCTCAGGCGCCTTCACTCTGGGTAATGGATTCAGTGGGCAGTAAGTCGTACGAACGGGGGCGGCGTCCATGGAAGCGGAGCGACTGATCGCGGCGGGCCGACACGCGTTGGCGGAGAGCCGGACGGCGCTGGACATCGTCGCGGAGGCCTGGCAGGCCCAGGCCCTCGCGCAGGCGATAGGGAGTCATCTCGCGCTCTGCGGACCGCAGGAGCTGCGGAGCGAGGCGCGGGGGCTCAGCGAGATCGGCGGCGGGCGCGGGGTGACCGACCACCCGGTGCTGCGGACGGGCGGACCGAGAGCCGCCCAGCTGACCGAAGTGACGAACGCGCGCGTGGCGTTGACCGCGCTCGGCGCGCTCCTGGGAGAGGTGGGCATCGCCCTGGTCGGCGTGGCCTGCGCGACCGACGAGGAGGGGTTGTACTGGCAGTGCATCGAGGCGATCGACGCCGCCGACGAGTCGAACGACCGGGTGCGCGGGATGCTGTGCCGACTCGCGATCCGGGAGCGGGACCGGCCGCCCGATGCCGCCCGGGGCCGGGCGGGCCCGGCGGCGCCGCGATGAACGGCGACCGCGGGCGCGGGCGCGGGGAAGGCGAGTGGAGGGCGGCCGGGGCGCTGTCAGTCCGCGCGGGGTCCGTCCCCGGCGCGGGAATCCTGGCGGTCCGCCGAGGACTGAAGGTCGGCGTCGAACCGCGACAGGTCGGCGTCGAGCGCCGCCATCAGCTCCTCCATCTGCTGCAACAGGCCCTTGGGGGCGCCGGAGCCCTTCTGCTCGGGCACGGACTGCTGTACCGGCTGCTCGGGCAGCACCCTTTCGGGGGCGGCTTCCTGGGACATGGCGGCCTCCTCGGCCCAGGCCCTTCCCGCGAGGGAGGGCCACACGTGAGAACGACGCACCGGCAGCGGCCGCCGGCACGCGGGCCGGGCGGTCCGGCTCCGCCCGAGCCAACGACGACGCCGGGCCCCGGTCACTGCCCCACGGGGCCGCGCCCCGCCGGAGAGCCGGATATTCACCCGACCGAGCCGCGGCGTCCGTGGGGCTGACGGAGAGGTTGACGGCCGCCCCGAGGTGCAGGATGGAGGCATGGATCTTCGAATCTTCACCGAGCCCCAGCAAGGGGCCGACTACGACACCCTGCTCACGGTCGCCAAGGCCACCGAGGACCTCGGCTTCGACGCCTTCTTCCGGTCCGATCACTACGTCAGCATGGGCTCCGCCGACGGGCTGCCCGGGCCGACCGACGCCTGGATCACCCTGGCGGGCCTCGCCCGGGAGACCCGGCGGATCCGTCTCGGCACCCTGATGACCGCCGGCACCTTCCGCCTCCCCGGCGTCCTCGCCATCCAGGTCGCCCAGGTCGACCAGATGTCGGGCGGCCGGATCGAACTGGGCCTGGGCGCGGGATGGTTCGAGGAGGAGCACCGGGCGTACGGAATCCCGTTCCCCAAGGAGAAGTTCGGCCGGCTCGAGGAGCAGCTGGCGATCGTCACCGGGCTGTGGGGCACGGAACTCGGCAAGACGTTCTCCTACGACGGCGAGTACTACCAGCTCACCGACTCGCCCGCGCTGCCGAAGCCGGCCCAGGACAGGGTCCCGGTGCTCATCGGCGGACACGGTGCGAGCCGCACGCCGCGCCTGGCCGCGCGGTACGCCGACGAGTTCAACATCCCCTTCGCCTCCCTGGAGGACAGCGAGCGGCAGTTCGGGCGTGTCCGGGCCGCCGCGGAGGCCGCGGGCCGCGGGGCCGACGCGCTCGTGTACTCCAACGCCCTGGTGGTCTGCGTCGGCAAGGACGACGCAGAGGTGGCCCGCCGGGCGGCGGCCATCGGGCGCGAGGTGGAGGAGCTGAAGGCGAACGGCCTGGCCGGCTCGCCCGCCGAGGTCGTGGACAAGATCGGCCGGTACGGAGCGATCGGCGCGTCCAGGATCTATCTTCAGGTGCTCGACCTCGACGACCTGGACCACCTGGAGCTGATCTCCGCCCAGGTCCAGTCCCAGCTCGGCTGAGCGGAGGCGCGCGATGAGACCCGTCCGTACGCTCGCCGAGGCGCTCGCCGACGAGGTGCTCGTCCTCGACGGCGGACTCGCCCACCAGTTGGAGGCGCAGGGGTGCGATCTCCGTGACGAGCTGTGGTCGGCGCGGCTGCTCGTCGACGGCCCCGAGCAGATCGGAGCGGCGCACACGGCGTACGTACGGGCGGGTGCCCGGGTGCTGATCACCGGCAGCTACCAGGCCACCTTCGAGGGCTTCGCCCGGCGCGGCGTCGGACGGGCCGAGGCGGGGAAGCTGCTCGCGCGGAGCGTGGAACTGGCCCGGGCGGCGGGGGAGGGGGCCGCGCGGCCGGTCTGGGTGGCCGGGTCGGTGGGACCGTACGGGGCGATGCTCGCGGACGGGAGCGAGTACCGGGGACGGTACGGGCTGGGCGTGCGCGAGCTGGAGCGGTTCCACCGGCCCCGGATCGAGGCGCTCGCGGAGGGCGGACCTGACGTGCTGGCGCTCGAGACGGTGCCGGACGCGGTCGAGGCCGAGGCGCTCCTGCGGGCGGCCGAGGGGTGCGGGGTGCCGGTCTGGCTCTCGTACACGATCCACGGGGAGCGGACGCGCGCCGGACAGGAGCTGACGGAGGCGTTCGGGCTCGCTGCGGGGAACGACCAGGTGATCGCGGTCGGGGTCAACTGCTGCGCACCGGACGACGCCGCGCGGGCCGTCCGGATCGCGGCCGAGGCCACCGGAAAGCCGGTCGTCGTCTACCCCAACAGCGGGGAGGAGTGGGACGCGGGCGACCGGTCCTGGCGCGGCGGTGGGTCCTTCGCCCCGGAGCGGATGCGGGACTGGGCGGCCGCCGGGGCGCGGCTGATCGGCGGCTGCTGCCGCGTGGGACCCGACCGGATCGCCGCGCTGGCCGCCGCCGTGGCATCGGCGCCCCGGCGCTCGCCCGGATGACGACCCGTAGTCGGGTGAGGACAGCCGAGTCACACTACGCTCGCCAGCTCTTGATCCACATGTAGGCCGGGATCGCGTGTGCATTACTGGAAGTGGCTGTGTAAGAACGTGCTCGTGTCGCCGAGAACATGGCTACGCCCTCGCTCCAAGGAGTGAACGAATGTCAGATCTTCGGAGCCTTCTCACTGATGAGCAGTCGGAGGCCTGGGAGAAGGCCGCATACGTGGTCATCAACGCACGGAGGGAGGCTGCGGCGCTCCTTGCCCGATCAGGGATGGAACCGGTTCCTGACCAGGGCTGGTTCGGGAGTCCGTGCATGGCGAAGCTGCCCTTCCCTCCCTACCCTCCTTGCGGGTGTAACGACTACAAAGGCGACGGCGGGCCCTGCACGACAAGGATTCGCGTCCCCGAAACGGGCCCAGGATCCATTCATCGCATGGTGCCTTGCTCGCATCGACCCTCGGAGCACGTCGAGACGTGACCGTCACCGAGTGTCGGGCGCAGCCGCCGTGAGCGACAGTCAGTTCACGATCCCTGTCGTCGAGGAAGGACTCGATGCCTGTGCGGGCGATGCGGTGTCGGATGCGGCTGGAGCAGGTGGGAGTAGTCGTAGCCCTTGTCGGCATGGAGCTTGCCGGGCTTGCGTCGGCGTCGGCCGCGGCGTGAGCGTCCGCCGTCTGCTGCCCGCCGTTGTCGAAGGCTGCGACAACCTGGCCGTCTGCGCGTCCCGGTCCGGCCCGGTACTGCCCGAACCCCCCGTGCCGTGTTCATGCCATCGATGTCATAATCGGACGTTGTGTGGACAACGCTTGCGCCGCTCATCGGCGTCCTGCTCGGCGGGCTCATGTCGATGCTGGCCCAACACTCGGCAGGACGCGCCTTGGAACGAGGCGAGGCGCGCCGCAGTGTCCGTGAACTTGCCGAGGCGCGCCGCAACGAGCGTCTCACGCACCTCATCGCGTTTCTGTCCGCGGTGCAGGAAGCAGAACGAGTCGCGGTGGATCGGTATCACCACAACCTGGCTGACGAGCAGTGGCAGACCAGGGCAAGGCAGGTCCTTGACAGGGTGTGGGTGACGCAGAAGACGATCCACGTACTGTGCGCGTCCGAGGTCAGCGAAGCGGCACGCAGCCTCGCGTGGGCAGTACAGGAGGTGATCAGGAAGGGCCCCGAAGACCCGGGAGAGCCACAGGACGAGAAGGTCTGGGCGCACATCCGTCCGAGCCGACAGGCATTCCTTGATCTCGTGCGCGACCAGCTAAGTTGAAGCCCCGGGGAGGGATTCGGCAGCTGCCGTGAGCGGCCCGGGACAAGCAGCACCAGCTCCGGCCTCCATCCCTGTCTTCGCAGGGAATCCCGGCCTTTGGGCCGGGCGGGAATGCGATCCTTGGCCCGGAGGCGCGAAGCGCCGGAGTTCGCTGCGCCTCCGGGGTGACGGTCAGTCGGGCCGAGCAGGCGCAGCCCGAACCGCTTCCGGCGACGGGGTCCGTGGTCGGCATCGACATGGGCATCGCCTCGTTCCTCACCACCTCGAACGGTG
>NZ_JBHUYJ010000168.1:0-10082 GCF_042668715.1 Streptomyces sp. NPDC057271 | reverse complement strand
CAGCCACGTGATCATTCTGGCCGTCCAGTGCCGCCCGGAACAGCGACCGGGCGGCACGTCACGACGGGGCGAACGTTGCCTGATGCGGCACTAGAGAGGGATCGACTGAACGGGCTGGTGGAGCGGGTTCACCGGGTCCTGGTGGGGGATCCGGACCCCTCGGTGATGCCGGCGAATGTGGTGGCTGGGCTTGGAAACCGTATTTCAACCGATCATGGCTCGTGTGGTCCGAACAGGCTTCCCACCTGGGTGATCTTCCCGTTGCACGCACAGGAAGACAGGGCCTCTCGGTAGCTCGGGGACGCGAGTCTGACCGAGCAGTACCGGGAGGCTCTGGTGTCCTTGTTGTACGTGTCCGAGCCCGGCCGGTTCAACTCGGCTGCGCCATCGCGTGATTGCCTCGCGCATGCGTACTGCAACGCGGCCAGCCATCCCGATCGGGTACGGCGGTATCCGTCGGACAGGACAGACGCGGAGTGGGCGGCCGTGCGGCTGTTGCTGCCGGTGCCGGCCTGGCTGAACGGGCGGGGCGGACGCCCCGAGAGATACTGCCACCCCCAGCTGCTGAACGCGGTCCGCTACCTGGTCGCAGGCGGGATCTCCTGGCGGCGCTGCCCGCAGACTTCCCTGCCTGGGGCCTCCGCCGCTGGCGCGAGCACGGGCTGATCACCGCGTTCCACGACCGGCTGCGCGGGAAGGTCCGCGAACGAGAGGGGCGCGAGGGCGAGCCCACGGCGGGGATCATGAGCCGTTCCTGTCTCTGCGGGGTGAAATGGCAGGTCAGCAGGGGTGCGCAACGAGACGAGGCTCCTGGTCGTTGCGGTGGTGTTCTCCACGCACCACGCATCGTCCGAGGAGCCTCGCTTGGTCCCGTATCGTGCCACGGTCGACGTCCCGCATGAGCTGGTCGAGCACGCTTCCTGGCTCATCTACGCACGAAGGTGTGAACGCCGTTCGCGGTGGCGGAAGCTGGGATGCTTCCAGCAGGCCCTGCTCGCGCTGGTGCACCAGCGCAAGAACAAGACGCTGCCCGCCCTGGCAGCCGGCTTCGGCATCCTCCACAGCCACTGCCTGGCGCTACATCGACGAGACCCTCGACGTCCTTGCGGCATGGGCGCCCGGCCTGCACAAAGCCCTGACCGGGCCGGGCGAGGGCAACTTCGTCATCGTCGACGGCACCCTGCCCCCCACCGACTGCATCGCCGCCGACGAACCGTACTACTCGCAGAAGCACCACAAGCACGGCATAAACGTGCAGGTCATCGCGCGACCCGACGGCACACCACTGTGGTTCTCCCGCGCGACGCCGCGCCGCACCCACGAACTGACCGCGGCCCGAGCCCACGGCATCGTCCAGGCCCGCCTCACCCGGCAGATCCTCGTTTTCGCGGACCGCGCCTACCAAGGCACCGACGCCACCTTCCGCACCCCGTACTACCGTCACCGCGAACAGCCCGAGCACTACCAGCAGTTCAACCGCAACCACGCCAGATTGAGAGCTCCCGGAGAACGGGCCTTCGCACAGCTGAAGTCCTGGCGACCCTCCGACGAGCCAGAAGCTCCACCCACCGCATCAGCACCATCGTTCAGGCCGTCCGCACCCTGCTGACCTGCGGCTACTCAGGATGAAGACGGCTCAGTGTTGTCCGTCCAGTGTTTTCGGCTCGTTACGAGCGGTCTGACACAGCGGGCGCAGCAATGCAGAAGGCTCGCTATCGATTTAGATCATTCGCCAGTGCTGCGTAGACGTACTCACTGCCCCAACGAGCCCCATCAAGATCGTTCTCGACAAGGTGTGCCTCCCGCCGCATGCCAAGCCGCTCACACAATCTGATCGATTCGGTGTTCTCAACGTCGAGCCGGGCGAACAGGCGATGCACGCCGAGTACATCAAAGGCCAACGCGGCCACAGCCCGCGCCGCTTCGGTCGCGTAGCCACGCTTCTCATACCGCGGGTTGAGCGCCCACCCGATCTCGGCCTGACGTGCGTGGGCACTGGCGAGCGTGATGGTGACCTCCCCCATGACTCCCGGCTGTTCCTGTCGGCAGATGGCTAGTGCCACTTTGTCCCCGTCTTTGATCCACGCGGTGCCCGACACTCGTTCGGCTACTACCTTCTCGCAGCCCTCTCGCGTGTGCGGCGGCCGATAGAGATAGGTCGCGACGCTCGAAAGACCCTGGTAGGCGTACAGGTCCTCGACATCATCCGGATCGAACCGTCTCAGCACGAGTCGGCTCGTGGTGATCGGTACGAATGAGGTAATTTCCATGGTTCTCCAAGGCTGGCCATAAGGCGGAACAGAGGTGTGGCCGATGTGCAAGCTTGTTGGCGATCGTCACCGCATCGACTGGCAGCATTCAACATCTATTTCAGGCGCTTACGCGCAGCACACATTTCTGCGGCCGGCACCTGAATGCAATGCGCAGGTAGAGCACGAAGGGACCGCTAGCCCGATTGCGGTTCGATAGTGCTCCACATGGTTCCCGAGGTCGGCGGTGGAACAGCTTACAGAAGTTTCCGGCATGGTCGGCACATAATCAGGTTCCTTCCCTGATCGTCACGCCAGCTCCAAGAGGTAGTCGAGCGCGAATGCCACGAACAGTCCACCCAGCAGCGCTGTCAGAAAACTGGCTGTGCGTCGCCAGACGAGCCAGCAGACCACGGCAGCGGCCAGAGAGGGCACAGCGCCGGAAAGGCTGACTTCTCCCTCCGGGGCGACCAGGGCAGGAGCGACTATGGCAGCCAGCACGGCCGGCGCCACATAGGTGAAGCATCGAGCGGCGAAGCGCGGCGGTTCGCTGCGAAAGGCGACGAGGAAAGCCGCACGGGCCGCATAGGTGCCGATTCCCACGGCGAGCAGTACGAGCCATTCACGCATGGCGGCCCTCCCTCCACAGGCCCGCCGCGATCCCCGCGGCAGCACCCGCTGCCAGGTTCAGACCGAGCGGGAGCCCGGAGGCCGCCAGGCTCACCAGTCCGCCGATACCCGCGGCGGCGTAACTCGCGGTCGTCTTCAGCGACGGCAGGAGCAGGAGAAGGAAGGTGAGCGGTGTGGCAACAGTGAGAGGAAGCGCGGCCGGCAGGGCATCTCCCAGTAGCACGCCGGCCCCGATGAGGACCTGCCAGCCCGCCCAGCACACCAGGCTCACGCCGATCATGTACTGAAGGCGGTCCTGAGAACTTCCTCCGCCGTCCTTCCGTTCGTACCGCGCGTGGGCCAGCGCGTACATGGGGTCGGCGAGGGCATAGGACAGGGCCCACCGCCAGCGCTTCGGCCAGTCACGAGCGTAGGGAGCGATCGACGCGCTGTACAGCAGGTGCCGGGCGTTGATCACGAGTGCGGTGAGGATGATGACCACCGCACCAGACCCGCCTCCGAGCATCTGGAGCGTGACTAGTTGAGCAGCTCCCGCGCAGATCAGCCAGGAAGAGGACCACGCGGCGAACTGGTCCACTCCCGAGGTAGCCATCGCGGTGCCCAGGGCCAGGCCCAAGGGTATGTAGGCAATGACCACGGAAAGGGCATCGCGACACCCTTCTCGGAAGCGAGGCCCCCCCACACCACCCAGAGGCCGACCGCCGGCGGCGGCAACTGATTCGGGCATCTCTTACCTCTCGCATGGAGTCTGGACACCCGAAATATGGCAAGCGGCCTTGGCAACGGCCTGCAAGAGACCTTGCAGCCCGGCTAATCAGCGGCGAGAGCGCGGTTCACGTCGACGAGTTCCAGGGCCGTGGCGATCTCCTGCGCTGCCATGCGATGACGCTGTGCGTCAGCGGACCGGCCCTCTTTGCGGAGCAGTCGGGCGATCAGCAGGTGGCATCTGGCCTGGCTGGGTACGGCACCGATAGCCGTCGCGGTGTCCAGCGACTCGTTCGCGTACCGCAGAGCGGTCGCATGGTCGCCGAGTCGGTAGCTGGCCTCAGCATGCAACCGCAGGGCAGCCGAGCGGGTGAGGGGGTAGCCCCATTCGGCTGCCAGCGCGGCCGCCGCGGCGGCGTGCCGGGCGGCCGTCTCGGCTGCCGCGTCGGCGAGTGATGTGCGGGCAAGGCCGAGGTGAGCGCCGGACTGCCACAGGGGTGACTTCGTGCCTTCTCCCGCCTGGAGCAGGGTCTCGCTGAGCTGGACGCTTTCCTCGACGTGGCCCAGGTCGGCGAGCGCTTCCGCCAGAAACGGTTCAACCCATCGGCTGATGAGCGGCATGCCGGTCTCCGCGCAAGTGGCGTGTGCCTGCTGGAGAGGAGGCAACGCCATTTCGGGGCGCCCACGATGGAGTTCGAGGATGCCGTGACCGAGGGCGGCGACCACAGTGTCGATCGGACGGTCCACTTCCTCAACAACCTTGTCGGCCTCCCCAAGCCGCTCCGCGGCGCGCCCGAAGGCGCCGAGCATGCTGTCACACATGGACATGAACGCGAGGGCGAAGAGTGGGCGTGTCCCCGCCATTCCCAGTCGTTCGGACAGCGGAGCCGCTGTCCGTTCGCGCATGTCCATTTCGATCAGGCGCTCGACACCTTGAGGGTCACCCGCGAAGGTCAGGCAATGTCCGAGGGCCAGTCGGCACTCACCAGCCAGCGCCTCGTTCCCTAGGCGTTCGGCCAGGCGCAAGGCGTTCTTCACGACATCCTGGGCCGCGACCGCGTGACCGCGAGTGAGGAGCAGGTAGCCCCTATGGAGGGTGACCAAGAGCAGTCGCTGCTCGTCTCCGGCCTCCGTGGCCAGCTGCTCGGCGCGTGCCAGGTGCGCGAGCATGCGATCGAACTCCCCCATGGCGTGGAGGGCCGGACGGAGCTGGATGTAGAGGTCGATCTCCCGCACCGGGTCGGGCGGTAGGTGCTGCTGCGCCTCCAGTGCCCGCTCGAGGAGGACCGCGGCCTCCCGGTAGGCACATCGATGCAGAGCACGCTCCCCGGCGCGGCTGTGGAGGTCCACGGACTCACTCCACCGTTCCGCTTGCATGGCGTGGTGCGCGAGGCGCTCCCATCGACTCTCGGCTCTGCCTTCATGACTGTCGGAGAGCGCCTCCATGGCGCGGGCGTGCATGGTTCGGCGCTGCGCCCTGGGGAGGGACGCGTAGGCGGCGTCGTGGACGATCGCGTGCTTGAAGACGAAGCCACGCTCGGTGCCGTGCTGCCGTTCGAAGACGAACTCGGCCCGGTGGAGCCCGGCGAGGTCCTCGTCGATGTCGTCGAGCTCCTTGGACAGTACGCGTGCGAGAAGCCTGACGGAGCCCTCTGTGCCTACGACGGCGGCTGCCTGGAGCAGCCTCTTCTGCGCGGCGGAGAGCCGGTCGATCCGGGAAGCCAGAAGCCCGTGGACGCGAGGCGGGAGCCGCAGTGGGGCTGTGGCGTCCCGCAGAACGTAGTCCCCGGACTCACCAGTGAGGGCGCCGGTCTCGGCCAGGGCCCGGACACTCTCTTCCAGAAAGAGGGGAACGCCGCCGGTCCACGCCGACAACTGCGCCCGGAGGGCGTGGACCGTCGAATGAGAGCCGAGGAGTTGCCCGACCAGGTCCGAGGACTGGCGCTGGTCGAGCGGATCGACGCGTACCAGAGTGAAGTGCGAGCGGCTGCTCCATCCCGGGTCGTGTTCAGGACGGTAGGTGACAACGAGCAGGACGCCTGCCGCGGAGATCCGGTCGACGATCGAATCGAGGACCGCGAGGGTCTCACCGTCCAGCCAGTGAGCGTCCTCCACCAGGAGCAGCAGCGGTCGCTTCCTGGCATGACGCAGGATTGTCTCCGTAATGGCGGAAATCGTCCGGCGGCGTCGGATGCCGGGATCCAGCTCCGCCCAGTGCTGGCCGTCGGCTTCACCGACGGGAAGCCCCAAGATGCTGCACAGCGCGGTCGCATGGGCCGTCGCCGAGTCTCTTTCCTCCACCGACCGGCGAACGATCGCCGCCCCGTCCTCGGGTGAGGTGTCCTCCGCGATGCTCAGCAACCGCCTGAGGGTGACAAGCAGAGGATGGAACGGAGTGGCCGAGTCCACTGGGTTGGCGGAGACTCCCACCTGCAGCCACGACGTGGGGACGCGAAGGCTGAATTCGTACACGAGCCTCGACTTCCCCACGCCGGGAGCGCCGACCACGCCGGCGACGCCGCCGTTGCCGCGCTCGACCCCCTCGGCCAAGCCCAGCAGCAGATCCAGCTGCCGCTCACGCCCTACGAGTGCCGATAGCCCACGCCGGGCGCGGGCTTCCCAGGCGGTCGTGGCGGCCACTGACACCAACCGGACCCAGGGATCCCGTTCCGCGGCATTCGTGGGGCCGTCCACGGTGATCAAGCCCTCGGAGAGCCGACGAGTGGACGGGCTGAGGAGAATTCCTCCCTCGGCCCGCTGCTGCGCGTGCCGCGCAGCCTCGATGATCGGGCCGATGGCTTCGTAGCCCTCTGCGGTGTCACTCTGCAGGCCGCGCAGCAGCACCTCGCCGGAGCCGCATGCCACCGAGAGCGGTACCTGACCATCCAGAGTTCCGCTCCTGGCCTGCAGCGCCTCCGCCGCACGGCAGGCGCGCAGAGCGTGATCCTCCGCCGCTACCGGTGCCCCGAAGAGAGCGGTCACTCCGGAATGGCTGACCTCGAGCACCGTGCCGCCGAAGCGGTGCACCGTCTCCACGACACCAGCGCGCATCACCTCCAAGCGGTCCGCGAAGACCTCGGGATCGGATTCGTCGTGGCCGGGGTGCGTGCGGGCGGCAGGCGCCTTTGTTCGCGCGTCGGCGGCTGCGAAACCGGCGACCAATACAGTGACAAGTTTCCGTTCAGTCGGGAGCGACGCCTTTGTGGCAGGTGAAGCACCGGCCTTTGGTGCCTCGCCCGGTGCTGGGGTGGCCGCCGGAGCGGCGGGCACGTTCTCCGTGCCTGTGGCGACCGGCGCGGAGAGGGTGGGGGCCTGAAGAAGGATGTCCTGCTGTAGCCGCTGAAGCTCTGCCGACGGTTCGACTCCGAGTTCATCGTTGAGCAGCTGACGATAACTGTGAAAGGCGCTGAGTGCCTCGGCCTGACGTCCGGAGCGGTAACGGGCCAGCATCAGGGCGGCGCGCATGCGTTCCCTGAAGGGGTTCTGACGTACCAGTGCCTCGAGATCCCCCAGTGCTTCGCCGTGCCTTCCCAAACTGATCAGCGCTTCGGCAAGGTCCTCGGACGCGTTGAGCCGCAGTTCCTCCAGCCGGACAGCCTCTGCGACAGCGGCCTCGTCGTCATCCAGATCCTGGTAGGGGCGGCCACGCCAGAGCCGCAGTGCTCGACGGAGCAGTTCGGCCTGGCGCTTGCGGTCTCCTTCGGTCGCATGC
The DNA here is from genome assembly GCF_042668715.1 of Streptomyces sp. NPDC057271. NCBI lineage: Bacteria > Bacillati > Actinomycetota > Actinomycetes > Kitasatosporales > Streptomycetaceae > Streptomyces > Streptomyces sp. NPDC057271. The sequence continues at coordinate 2,786 of NZ_JBHUYJ010000168.1, read as the reverse complement.
TCGGCTTCGCTCACCAGTTCCTCGAACGCCAGTGCGTCTACGCGCGTCACGTCAACGGAAAGGCGGTATCCACTTCCCTCGGTGCTGATCGTGGCGTCGACGCCGGCATCTGCCAAATGTCGGCGGAGGCGGAAGACGTGGGAGTGAAGAGTCGCCGTCGTCCCCATCGAGGCGCCGTCCCCCCAAAGGGCGAAAGTGAGGCGGTCGGCGCTCACTGTCCGGTTGGCATCCACGACCAGGGCGGCCAGGAGGCGCCGCTGCTTGCTGCCGAGGCTCCGGGCTTCGCGGCCGACGGTCAGTGAACCGAGGACAGCGATGTCTGTTGGTGTCCCCACGGAAAACCACCTCGGGTATACGAATCGGACATTCATACTACTGAGTCGCGACCGAGGTGACAAACAAATCGGCCAAAGAGATTGGCCTGAGCAGAGCGCTCGGGAGATTCCGATTTGCGGACGAAAACCGAACCCGGACATACCTCACGTTGCGCCGGACACAGCCCGCATCCTACGGACCATCAAGGCGTGGTGCCAGGCTGCGCGCGGTCGGCCGACTTGGCCAGCGGCCCGTCGAGCGCGATCGAATCGGGACAACCGGTGATCAGTGACGTGACATTCAAGGCCGAACCCGAGACGTCTATCGCGGGCGGTCCCCGCGGCGCCCCATGCCGCGCTGGGGCCACCCCACAGAACGTGACGCCGACGGGACGGTCGGTCGAGGCCCCTGAGATTCGACCGACCGCCGTTTCGCCTCGCTTCACCGGGCCGGCGTCCGGCGAAGCGCTCACTCGGCGCTGACGCGCGTTCAACGCCCGACATTCGCATGGTTCAGGTTGATCGCGTCCGTGCCTATGGTCACCTCCTTCCCTACGAGAAGAGCACCTCGCAATGCGGGGCCGACGCGTCGCCCGCTGGTCGAAGCCTCTCGGCCGCCTCTTCAAGTCGTCTGCCATAAGCCTGCAGGCGGTCAGCTCGGCTGACGGGGGCCGGCCTCCCTCTGGTTCGCGAGCCAGGTCTCTACCTCATCGGCTCCATTGGGCAGAGCGGACGTCAGGACCTGTGGACCTTCCGCAGTGACGAGAACGTCGTCCTCGATTCGAATGCCGATGCCACGCAGTTCTTCGGGTACGAACGCGTCGTCCGGCTGGAAGTACAGACCGGGCTCCACCGTGAGTACGAAGCCCTCCTCGAGAGCGCCCCCGCGGTACTTCTCGATTCGCGCCTGAGCACAGTCGTGGACATCGATGCCGAGCATGTGACCGAAGCTGGCCAGCGTCCAGCGCCAGTAGAGCATCGAGTTCTTGTCCAGGGCCTCGTCTGCGCTGACCGGCAGGATGCCAAGCGCCTCCAGTCCCTCAGCCAGCACCCGCATGCACGTCTGGTGCACGTCCTCGAATGCGACACCTGGCCGGATCGCCTGGATGCCGGCCTGCTGCGAGGTGTGGACGATTCCGTACAGTTCCCGTTGCAGTGGTGTGTACTTCCCGGAAACGGGCACGGTGCGGGTGACGTCGGCGGTGTAGAAATGCCGGTTCTCCACGCCCATGTCCATCAGCAGCAGATCGCCTGGGCGAACCACACCATCATTGCGGCCCCAATGGAGAGTCGCGGCATGCGCCCCGGCGGCAACGATGGACAGGTAGCCCACATCGTTCCCGTCGTGACGGGCCCGCGCCCAGAACAGTCCGTCGATGAGCCGCTCGGACACACAACGGTCCGACGGGAGAGCCCGGGCTACATCCTCAAAGCCACGGACGGTCGCATCGGCCGCGTCCTGCAGTTGAGCGATCTCCCAGTCGTCCTTGACCAGGCGAAATTCGGAGAGCAAGGCTGCGAGTTCTCGATCTCTTCCCGAGTTGTCGGACTTCGGCACCATGCCGTCGACGTACGAGGAGACCCCCCGCAGTACACGGGTCCGCGAGGATCGCAGTCCTCGCAGGACGTCGAGGTCGGCCAGATCGGCGGTGTCGATCCCCAGAGCCGCGGCCTTCTCCGCGAGTGTGGGACGGGAACCCACCCAGAGCTCGCCGTACTGAGCATCCCGGTAGAACGCGTCGGTCGCCCTGGAGGAGGGAGGACGTGTGTACAGCACCGAGCGGTGACCTCCGGCCGTCGGATGCATGACCAGCACCGAGTCAGGGTCGTACTCCCCGGTCAGCCAGGCGAAATCACTTCCAGGCCGGAAGGGGTAGCAGGTGGAGTTCGAACGCACTTTCTCCCCGCCGGTGGGGACCACGAGTGTCTCCCCGGGAAACGCGTGCGACAGGCGGTCCCGGCGGCGGGCATGGTCTGCGACGACCTGGCCGGAGGGGGACGGGGCCAGTGTTTCGTCCCGGACCCATCCCTCGCGCATGAATGAGCGCAGCGCTTCCGGAAGCCGAGGGTCATGGCTGCGCAGGTCCTCGGTAGGATCCATGGGTTGTTGCTGCCTTTCTCGTGACTGTCGATGGACGCCAGGCTGTTACTGAGTCCGGTCCCATCTACTCCGTCGGACCCACTGGGGCGGCGGCTGGCGAAGGCACACCGTCTGCCGGTGCGATGAAGTCTGGCTCGTCCACGACGAAGGCGGGTTGGCTGCTTGCGTTTCTCGGAACGCGGCGTGGACGAATGACTGACGTCGTGTCCGGCCCAGCGCGAGGGACTTCCTCTTCAGTTCTTGGTTCCCTTCTTGGCGCCGGGGGTGGAGCCGTCAGGTGCGAGGGCGTGCCATGTGCCGTCCACGCCGTTGCCGGCGGTCTGTCCCGGTGCGGTGTCGCCCGTGTAGCGGTAGACCGGCCACCCGGCCAG
>NZ_JBHUYJ010000167.1:0-10169 GCF_042668715.1 Streptomyces sp. NPDC057271 | reverse complement strand
TTCAAGCCCACCTCCTCGCACTACTCGGCATCGACGAAACCCGCCCCCGCTGGCTGGACACCTGAAACACCATGTGCGAAGTCCGGGCCTAGAGGAGCCCCACCATGTCCCGGGATATCGATCCCGCGCTGCCCGTGCAGCCCTCCCTCCGCCACCAGGCCGCCATACCCGCGTGCCCGAACCGATCACGCCGCCTCTCCTGGCGTCTGCGCATCATCGCCGCTCGCACCCGGGCCATAGCCTGGAAGCTGGTGAAGCTGTTCGGCGAGGAGTTCATCAAGGGCTTCGCCAACAAGGCCGGCGCCATCACCGCGCTCGTCCTAGGCGTGGTCGTCATCGCCTACGTGCTGGGCGTGGACCCAGGCCCGGGCGAATCTCTCCCGGCCGAAGGAGATGGTCAGAACGGTGGTTCGTCCGAGTAGCCACCTGTCTGCGTTGAGGATCGGGGCGCAGGCCCGGTAGCCCAAGGATCGTCTGCTGGAGGTGACGGAGTACCGCCCCACCCTCCAGAGGCCGGACGAGCTGAGGGCACCGTTGCGGCTTGTGCTGGTGCAGCGGGTGGAGCCGCCGGCGCCTCGTCTGGATCGAGGCCGTCGATGTCGTTGTTCCACAACCGGCGCAGGTATTCACGGCAGGTCGCTGGATCGTCTTCGTCGTATTGGTCGTCCGGTTCCGGCCATCGGCGGCCGTCGGGGTCCCGATCTTGCAGCTGGCAGAGGGCGCGCAGGAGGGCGTCGACTACGGGCCATTGGCTGGTGGTCTGCCCGGTGAGGAGACGCCGGATGGTTTCCCGGCTCACCTTGTGGGGGTTTGGCATGGTGCCGGTGAGCGCCTCGATCTGCGGGAGCGGGGGCCGCCCGGCTTCCCGATAGTGGACGTAGAGCTCGGCAACGAAGTCCCTCTTGGGGCCGGGGCCAGAACGTCCTTGCTGGGCATCCGCAGCATCCGTGGCATCCGGAAACTCTCCCACGGACAGGCTCAGTTAGACACAGGAGAACTCATTTCCACTCGGCATCACACCATGTGAAACCCCAAATGACCTCATACTGACCCCTCTATCCCTCACCTGAGCACATGTCAGCCGGGCATAGACCACTTGGAGCTCGTACAAACCTGTTTGAACAACTCACTGTTTTCGCTGGTCAGAGGCCATTTCAAGGTGGTTTTGTTGTTGCTGTTCACCCCGGGATTTGAGATCCGTCTCAAGGAGTGGGCAACGGCGAGGCCGTCACCGGAAAAACGGCGACGGCCCCCTGGTGGGCAGGGAGCCGTCTGCAGAGGACCGAACATCCCAGCGAAGGAGAAGCTCATGTCCAAGCACGAGCGTACGGGCAACAGCCCGGACCCGGAACCCCCGACGCCGAGGTCCCGATGGGGCCGCCAGCTCCGCAACGACGCCGGGTTGCATCTGCTCCGGAGTGCGGCAACCGCGATCGGCAGCGCGGTGATCACATACGGCCTCGTCTGGGTCCAGACTCGCTGAAGCTGACGCCCAGAGGCCCGGTCAAGCTGGCTGATCGCCTGTCCCAGCCGGGCCTGCCTCGGTCTATGGATCAGGAGCCGGGCGGTGTGCTGGCTGTTGTCGAGCAGTAGCCCGCTCCCCCGCGCGCCGCGCCCCGCATCCGAGGAAGTCGGGCTGGGCACGGGGGGCCGTTTTACAGGGCATCAGCGCGGCGAGGACCTCACGGTTGCTGCTGGAGAGAGGCGCTGCGGAGCTGTTCCAGGACCTTCTCCATGCCGAGCAGGCCGGCGTCCAGGCTGATCTGGAGCCAGCTGTCGATGAGCGCACGGCACTCCGCAGGGTCGCGCTGGTCTACGCCCGGGTCAGCAAGCAGGTTGGCCCCTCGGGATGTGCCGGCGTCCGGCACCAAGGTCAGGCCGTTCCCGGCGAGCAGGTCCGGCATGTCCGTGCTGCCGAGGAAGTCCAGGCCAAGCGGCTGGGGCATCACGAGAGCATCGACACCCGCCAGAGCGGCGAGCGCTTCGGTGACCTTGTCATCGACCAGCGAGGCTGTCAGGGCGTCGATCAGCTCGTGCAGGCGGGCGACGGGCAGGGGTGCTGCGCGGCCAAAGGCGTGCCGGAAGCGCGCGAGGACTTCCAGGGAGACCTGCAGGTGCGAGACGGGAGCCCCGTAGGAATCCGGCAGGTCGATCCTGGCCACAGCCTCCAACGGGAAGGCCGACGCTCCGTCCGGACCGCCCTGCCACAACAGCCGGACCCTGCGGGCCCGGTTGAAGCCCGACCGGTGGAAGGGGTTCATGCCACCCTCGCCGATCGATGCGCACCAGCGGAACAGGGCATGGTGCACAGGCGAGTTGTTCAACGCGTCGGCGAAGGCATGCACGCCGCGCTCCGACAGCGGGCGCCAGGTGGCCGCCGCGTCGACCGGAACGAACATCCCCGTACGCACAAGGAAGTCGGCGCTCGGCTTCCCCTGGTCGTCCATAGGCAGGTCGGCCGGCGGCAACCGCAGTCCAGCAGCCACAGCCTGGGGCGCAGCCTCATTGATCAGCCGTGCGAGCCCCGCCCGGTCCGCTACCGAGTTGCGTCCGTGCAGCCGGATCGGGGCGGCCCCTTGGATCAGAAGCGGGCGCGATGCCTTCGCCGGGTCCACGCGGACGACACGGATCATCCGGCCGTCGGTCTCCGCCAAGGGCACCGGGATGATCTCCGGCACCCAGGGTGGCTCCAGCGTCTGATGGCAGCCGTTGACGATCTGGACGATCGCGCTCTCCGGAACGCCGACGACCCGGTCGTCGACGTTGCTCTCGGTGACGCCGACCAGGATGAGGCCGCCGTAGCTGTTGGCCATCGCCGCGACGGAGACAGGGATCCTGGGGGTGTATTTCTCCTTGTACTCCAAGGTCAGGCTCTCGGGCTGGCCGATGGCAACCAGCTCGCGAACGCGCTCCAGGGTCACGTCTGCAGGACGGCAGGCGAACAGCGAAGCTGCGGATGTCATACCGGCCGCCCATCCGTTGGACGTGTGTGGGTCAAAGGTGTCACCAGGTCAAGCTAGCGAAGGCGTAAGCGGCCACGCCCTGCATTTCGCTTGCCCACAGCACTCGTTACCGTCGTCGGCCCACGCTCCGACGGGTGCGCGTTTCATGTTGTATGGGGCGACGCAGACGACCCGGCGCCGATCTACAGGTCGAACTCAAGGTGCTCGATGTCAGTGAAGCGGATCTCCTCCAGCTGGCCCGCGCGGCGGCCGGCGTCCTGGAAGTACACCTCCTTGAGTGCTTCGGCGGCGATCTGCTGGAGCTGCTGGTCGCCGGCGCCTTGCTCCTGGGCGTCGAAGAGGCGGGCGGCGTAGCGGGGCGGCAGCGCGACCGTCAGGTGCCGGAGCCGGTCCTCGTCCGTCGTGCCGATCGGCGCGGTGTAGCCGATCCGGGCGCGGGTGTCGATGACGATCCCGCCGGTGGTCGCCGCCTTCTGCCGAGCCTGGGCGCGGATCTGCGGCTGCCACCGCTTCTTCACCTCACGCTCCATGCGCGCGGCAAGGTCCGGGCGCGGCTTCTTGATCTGGTCTTTCACGTACCGCTCGACGGTGCGCTGGGAGATGCGCAGCATCTGGGCGACCGCCTTGGTGCCCTTGAGCTGCTTGACCAGGTAGCGCATCTGCGCGCCCGCGCTCTTGGGTGCCGGGCGGGTGAACGCCTTGTGCACCGCGGCGTCCAGGGTGTTGCCGAACAGGCTCATCGCACTCTACCTACTCCCCGGTGTCCTGGTCGGTGACGGTGCCGTCCTTGATGTACCGGGCGAGGTTGAGTTCCGGGGCGTTGAACTGCTCGCGAACTCCCTCGCCCCACAGCACGCTCTGGGTGCCCTCCCACTTGACCAGCCCGGGGTTCACGCCGAGCTTGAAGCCGCCCGGCAGCGGCTTGCCGTCCCGGTAGGGAAGGAAGTCAAGCGGGGACGGTCCGTCGGACGCGTAGACGGCGCAGTCCGAGAGGATGGCCACCGGGTACTGCCCGGTGAAGGCGGCGTGCTTGACGATCTTGCGGTGCATGTTGATCCGGGTCCGGGAGATGACGGCGGCGCGGATGTCCGGGCGCCACGTCGGTCGGGCAAGGGCCCGCCATGGCTGCCCAGGCTTCCAGCCCTCCCCGCGCGGGCGCTCGCGCAGCTTGCCGATGCCGCCCTTCACGGTCGCCTTGATCGCGGACACGACGATCGCCAGCTGGGGGTCCCGCTGCCGGTAGCCATCCATCGCCGCGAGGAATTCCTGTGGTGGCAGGTCGGCGTGCACGCCGAGGTCGGCCATCGTGGCGAGGTAGGCGTCGCGCAGCCGGTTGTACCAGGCGTCCAGGTAGCGGCCGTTGTCGTACCGCACCCACGCCTCGATCGGTGTCACGTCGTAGCCGAGCTCCACCGCGTACGCCACGGTCGGCGTGGCGTACCAGGCCGGACCCTCGGGCCGTTCACCCCGCGGCGTGAACGGACTGGGCAGCAGCTCGCCGTCCAGCTCCGCCCACTTGTCCTTGGCTACCTTTACGCGGGACAGGTCGACATGGCTGAGGTCGACCAGCCAGGAGCCGGGCAGTTTCGGATCGAAGACGGGGTTCTTGACGTGCGTCGGCCCGCCCAAGCCGACCGTGAGGCCGTTCGCGCCGGCGGCGAAGGCCATGTTCACGTCGATGCCCACCAGGTGGGGGCGAAGGCATTCGGCGTCGGTAAGCGGGCGCGCCCAGTCGTACGCCTCCTCCACCAGAACCTCGGCCGGAGTGCGGTGGTGGAAACGCGGCAGGTCCGCCAGGACCGGGTGCCCGTCGGGTGCCTCGCACGGCGCGCAGTCCACCGGATCCTTGCCCAGCGAGCCGGGGTTGTGCTCGGAGTACCGCTTGCCCGTCGCGTCCGGTTCGGAGGCACGGGTCGGCGGGTGCAGAGCGGTCATCAGCTCCAGACCCGTGACGGCGGTGGAGCCGCGCGGCGTCATCACGCGGGCCGCATAGGTGCCCAGGAGCCGGGCGAGTTCGGCTGGCGGAAGCTGGGCGGCGTCGGCCCAGTGCCGGGTGTCGAGCGCGTCCCACGACGGGATGCACAACTGCACGCAGGTGCGCTCCGAGCCCTGCGCGGGGCGGTAGATCCTCGCCCACGGCCCGAACCCGCGCTTGGTCAGCTGCCAGTTGGCGCGCGTCAGCTGCTTGATGACCTTGTGGCCCTCCGGGATCCGGCCGGCCAGGCGCTCCTCCTTGGTGAGCGTGACTGGCAGGCCGTAGTGCTCGCACGCGGCCTCGGTCAGCACGATCAGCGGGTCGGCGTCTTTGCCCGGCCCGGACAACTTCGGCTGACCGAGCCGCCCTTCGCGCAGCGTCCACTCCACCAGCGCGGGAAGCGACTTCGCCGGTACGTCCAGGACCAGGCCGCCGACGCAGTACGCCAGCACCTGACCATCTGCCTCGACGTCGACGACCGCGAGTGGCCCGTTCTCGAACCGCGCATCGGTGCCACCGGCTGGAGTGTCTGCGGGGGCGGCCTTCCGCGTGGGCGGGCGCCGCGACGTCGGCCTGGTCGTAGCCGCCGGACGCGGCACAGCGGCAGGGACGGCGGGTCGGCGTGCGCTGTTCGCGGGCTCCGCAGCCGGGCCTGCGGGGCTGGTGCGGGCTTGGGCCGATTCGGCTGCTGGTGGCGCAGGAGCGGCCGGAGCGGAAGGCGTCTTGGAGGCCGCCGTGTCCTCAGGGAGCACCGGGGCGTTGGCGGGGTAGAGCTGGGCGAGCTGTTTGAGCATGCGGGCGTATGCGTCGCGCTCCGGCGGCCGCGGCTCGGTCTTGCCGGCCTCCCAGCCGCTGACCGTTGCCCGCCGCACCTGCAGGGCGGCGGCCACCTCGTCCAGCGTCAGGCCGTGCGCCTGGCGCAGCCGCTTGCGTTCTGTTGGCGGCGGCAACGGGGAGCGGGACGCGATGAGCGCGTCGACCGCGTCGAACAGCTCGGACATGCAGCACCTCCTGTCCCGCAACCCTAGCGTGAAGCGCACCTTTCGCGTACCAAGCACGTACGGATGCCGTAAACCGCGGTTGGTGGCACGGTTGGCCCCGGAAGGGCCCCTCGGGCTTCGGTTGCTGCAGGCTGATTAGCCGTCTTTAGCCGAGGGTTTGCGGTGGTGTCTTGGCTTTGCCTGAACTGGCCGGGGGGAGCGGCTTGGTGTGAGAGATCTGGGGGGGAGCAGACGGCCGCCGTGCACCAGCCATCGCGGTGGCAGAACGCTCGGGGGCGGGCATGGGTGAGATCGTCAAAGGGCTCGAGCGAGCGCTGCTGACCCGTCCCGTGCCTACGAGTGACGCCGCTGTGCGTTTCCTGCTCAAGACGGAGAAGGGCTCCACGAAGAACGTGGCTGTCCTCCTGGGAATCTCCCAGCGCACGGTACAGAGGTGGGGCACCACCCGGCCGGGACTGCGCCGCCGCCCCAGTGCTGTGCATGCGGGGTTGATCGATGAGGCCGTCAGGGCACGGTGGCAACCCCTGGTGCGCGCCCGCCGACGGGCCCGGGCCGAGGTCGACGGGTTTGTCTTCCACACCAGGGCACGGTTCGGATTCGCCGCTCCGGCAGGATCGTCGGACGATCCGCGAGTCCGGCTGATCACCCAGTATCCGTCGGGAGAAGTGGCCCGCGAGCTGTTCGCCGCCCGGGACGCCGGCGGGGGCGAGCAGCAGCAGATGGTGATCCTCGCCCGTGCTTTGGGGCATGCCTACTTTCGGGACGGAGGCCTGCGTGCCCACGGTCTCGGGATCGCCTTCACCGACGTGGAGTTCGCCGAGTTCTCCATCGACTGACGTGCACGCGGGTTCGGGCTCAGGGCGAGGGCGGGATTTGGTGCCGTGTCAGCATCGTGTCGTAGCACTGCGCTTCCTTACGTTCGCGCCAGTCCCACTGGATGCGGCCGACAGGGCCGGTGCGCTGACCGACAGGCGGCTGGGGCGGGCGGAGCCTGGCAGCCTCCGCCACGCGCAGTAGGTGAGTGCGGTCGTGGGAACCGGCCAGCAGATGCTGGTCCTGGGCGGGCGCGAGCCGGGCGAAGCACACGGCGGCCTTCAGGAAGACGCGTGCCCATGGCGGCACCCGGTGCGAGGCGCAGCCGTCGGTGTAGCGGGCCCGGTCGTGCAGGGCCAGGGTGGCCGCGGTGTCGTCGTAGTCGCCGGGGCGGGCGGTGGCGAGCTGCTGGAAGGAGGCGCCAGTGAAGAGCGCGGCGGCGAGGGCAGCGGCCAAGCGGGGATGGGCGGTCGCGGCGGCCAGGCGCCGGGCGGCTTCCCGGGCTGTCTGCTCGGTGAGGGGTATCGGTGGCGGTCGGTGCCGGAAGACGATCGGCGGCGGCGTACACGGGGCGGTACAGGGGATGGGGCTGTCGTAGGAGACCAGGCGCTCCAGTGCGGGCAGAGTGAGCCACCGGTCTGCCAGCCGGACGGGCTCGTCCGCGGACTGGGGTACGGGAGCGGTCGTGCCGTAGTAGTGGCGGCGGGCGGCCTGGAAGTCAGCGGTGACGGAGTAGTCGGCCGCCTGCAGTGCCTGGTGCAGGGCAGCGGGCAGGTGGGGGCGGTGGCAGACCAGGGTCAGGTGGATACCGGTGAGGGCGCGCAGTCGCAGGAGGCGTTCGGTGCGGCGAGCGGTGAGGCGGTGGGCACGCAGGACGGTCAGCCGGTTCACGGGCAGGGCGGTCACCCAGGAGGTGGCGGCTTCCCAGGCGGGCTGACGGCCTGCGGGGAAACGGCCCGGCAGCAGGGGCGGTTTGCCCAGGGCGGCGAGAAGGTCGTGGGCGAGGCCGGTCTCGCTGGTGGTGCCCGGGCCGGGGTGCAGGGTGATCCGGCCGGACGGCGGATGGTGGGCGGCCAGGGCGGTGTGCGTGTGGATCGCGTCGTCACCTGCATCGATGACCACAGTGACGGGCGGCGGTGGCACAGCGGACGGCATGGCGGCGCGGTTGTCAGGCGAGGCGGCTGAAGGCCCAGCGCAGCAGCTCCTGGTCGACGCGGGGGCGGCCGGTGCGGGTCAGGGCGGTACGGGTGCGGGCGGTCAGCTGGGCCCAGGCGCGGAAGTTGCCGTGCGCGGCATGCTGGTCGGCGAAGGTGATGTCGTCGGGGTCGGCGTCGGCCCAGACCGGGTGGAACAGGGGGATGGCCTCGAGGACCTCACTGGGGGTGAGGCGGGTGAAGTGCTGCCAGATGAAGATGCGGGAGGACAGCATCGGTTCACGGCGCAGCACGGTGTGGCAGCCCTCCCCGCCGACGAAGATGATCGCCAGCTGGGTGGAGGGTTCGTCCCACAGATAGCGGAAATATTCGAACGCCTCCCCATTGAGCCACTGGGCCTCATCCACGAGGAAGGTGCGGGGGCGTTCGGCCAGGGCCGTCTTCAGCAGCCGGTCGAACTCACTGGGGTGGCGCGGCGGTTCACCGGCCAGGTCGAGCGCGGTGAACAGTTCGTAGCGCACCGTGCGGGCGGTGGGATGGGCCCGGAAGGTGATCTTGCGGACGTCCTCGTGCGGTTCGAGGCCGCGCAGACAGGTGTTGACGGCGAGCGTCTTGCCGAAGCCGGCGCCGCCGTGGATGCACATCATGGCCCGCGCGGCGACCGTGTCAGAGATGTTCTCCCGGGCGGTGAGCAGGGCACGGGTGGTGACCACGGAGGCGTCGGGCAAGTCGACGTACTGGTAGGTGGCCGCGGTCACGAGGCGTCTCCGTCTTCAGCAGGGTCTGCGGCCCGTGCGGGCGGGCAGTCGGGGGCAGGTTCCGACGGGGCGGGAGCAGGCCGACCGGGTGTGGTCCGGGTGGCGAGGGAGGGCGGGGTGCGCCAGTCGGCCGGGGGCGCGGCGGGCGGGATGAGGTCCGGCAGCGCCAGCTTCGAGGCGTCGGTGTGCTCGACGGCGGCCAGTTCACGCCCGGCTTGAGCGGAGGTGAGGGCTCCCAGCCGTTGGGCCGGCCCGGCCGTGGTGGCCGGGGCGAAGCGCTGTCGGCGCAGCGTCTCGGCGGCTTTCACCTCCGCGCGCAGACGTCGGGCACGCTCCGCACGGGCTGTGCGCAGAGCACCGAGTTGTTCAGGGGTGGCCGCGTCCGCAAGGTGCGCAGGCCAGCCGCTGGGCGTCATCGATAAACAGCACACCCGGCTCGGCCAGTGCCCGCATCAGAGCCTGGCTAGCCGGTCCGGCCCGGTGTGGCAGCGCCCCCGGCGGCAGCCCGAGCGCTTCACACAGCGAGGCCCGCAGCTGCGGCAGACCGGGCGCCACGCCGGCCACCGCCCGCCACACCGGCACCCGGCCGGGCAGAAGATGCAAAGCCTGCTCGACGGCGACCGTCTTCCCCAGGCCCGTGTCCCCGTACACACAGCACATCCCGCGGGCCGCGACCGTATGCCCCACAGCCTCCGCCACACCGGCCACCTGCCGTGTGGACACCAGCCGGGCCCCCGGCACGTACAACCGCACACCGCCGCCCCGCACCCCCGCCTCCACGGCGCTCTCCGGCACCGGCACGTCGGCGGGCGACCCGTCGACAACAAGCGGACCACCCGCCCCGTCCACGAGCCCCAAATCCGCCAGCGCCCGGTCATACCGGCTCGGCTCCAGCCCCACCCTGGCCCCTGCCGGACGGGCCACCTCAAGAACCCGGCCCGCCCCCAGATCCCGCTTGATCACGCGGTGCAGCGTCGGCAGCGAGGGCACACACTCCGCACCCCACCCCTCCAACGCCCCCTCTTCCTGGGCCCCGAGCATCCTGCGCCGCAACTCCGCTACATTCCCGCCCGCCTCCGCGAGGACCTCCCACAAGGCGTCGCTCAGCGAAAACCCATCCTGCCGCGGCCGCGCCTCGACATGACCCCGGCGCCCATCGGCCAGCCACCGCCAGCTCCGCCGCGATCCGCACGTGCAGCGCCGTCAGCGTCCCCTCCCCATCCACCGCAAGAAGCCGCCGTACCACCACACCCCGCGCCAGCGGCACACCCCCGGCCGGCACGCCAGCAGCCGATCCCGCCCCGGCCCCACCCGCCGAACCCCCCTGAACCGTCATACGGCCCAGCCCACCCGACCCCGCCAGCCCCTCACATAGGAACAGCGAAACCCATGACAGCCAGCAACCAACCTGCTAGTGCCGCATCAGGCAACGTTCGCCCCGTCGTGACGTGCCGCCCGGTCGCTGTTCCGGGCGGCACTGGACGGCCAGAATGATCACGTGGCTG
>NZ_JBHUYJ010000166.1:632-10258 GCF_042668715.1 Streptomyces sp. NPDC057271 | reverse complement strand
CTTGGTCTCGATACCAAGCGACAGCGGGGTCACGTCGAGGAGCAGGACGTCCTTGACCTCACCCTTGAGGACACCGGCCTGCAGGGCCGCGCCGACGGCGACGACCTCGTCCGGGTTCACACCCTTGTGCGGGTCCTTGCCCGTCAACTCCCGTACCAGCTCCGTCACCGCGGGCATACGCGTCGAGCCGCCCACGAGGATCACGTGGTCGACGTCGGCCACGTCGATCTTGGCATCCCGTACAGCCTGGTGGAACGGCGTCCTGCACCGCTCCAGGAGATCGGCGGTCAGCTGCTCGAACTGAGCGCGCGTCAGCCGCTGCTCCAGGTGCAGCGGACCCTCGGCGGAGGCCGTCACGTACGGCAGGTTGATCGCGGTCTCCGTCGCGGCGGAGAGTTCGATCTTCGCCTTCTCGGCCGCCTCACGAAGACGCTGGACGGCCATCTTGTCCTTGGTCAGGTCCACCCCGTACCCGTTCTTGAACTCCTTGACCAGGTGGTCCACGATCCGCTGGTCCCAGTCGTCGCCCCCGAGGTGCGTGTCGCCGTTGGTGGCCTTCACCTCCACGAGCCCTTCGCCGATCTCCAGGAGGGACACGTCGAAGGTGCCGCCACCGAGGTCGAAGACGAGGATCGTCTGGTCGCTCTCCTTGTCGAGGCCGTAGGCGAGCGCCGCGGACGTCGGCTCGTTGATGATCCGCAGCACGTTCAGCCCGGCGATCTCGCCCGCCTCTTTCGTGGCCGTGCGCTGGCTGTCGTCGAAGTACGCGGGCACCGTGACGACCGCGTCCGTGACGTCCTCGCCCAGGTAGGACTCCGCGTCGCGCTTCAGCTTCTGCAGCACACGGGCCGAGATCTCCTGAGCCGTGTACCGACGGCCGTCGATCTCGCCGCTCTCGGGGAAGCGCCACCGTGCGTCGCCGACGTGTCGCTTCACCGAACGGGCGGTGCGTTCGACGTTGGTCACCGCCTGCCTCTTCGCGACCTCGCCGACCAGCACCTCGCCCGTCTTCGCGAAGGCGACCACGGACGGCGTCGTCCGGCCACCCTCGGTGTTCGTGACGACCGTCGGCTCGCCTCCCTCGAGGACGGAGACCACCGAGTTCGTCGTTCCGAGGTCGATACCGACTGCGCGTGCCATGGCCCTCTCCTCAGCCCGTCGTCCCCGTCTGGCACCTACCCGCACACGGCCCGATCATGGAGGGAGATGTCCCCATTTCGATCGATGTCCGGAACGGTCGGTGAGGTGCGATGGCGCGGGTGACGGTGGACGACGCCGGCTGCATCGTCGTCCGGCTCTCCCCACCCGAGAAGCTGGCCGCGCGCCGACGCGACGTGCGGGTGCCGGTCGGCGCCCTGCGGGAGGTACGGATCGAGCCGGACTGGTGGCGCGCGCTGCGCGGAGGCCGCGGCCGGGGGCTGTGGATCCCCGACCGGCTCTGCGTCGGGATCCGCATCCTTCCGGACGGCCGGGACTTCGTGGCGGTGAGACCGGGGAAGCCGGTCGTCTGCGTCGAGCTGCGCCGCGACACGCCCTTCGGTCGGCTGGCCGTCTCCGATCCCGATCCGGAGCGTGCGATGCGGGAACTCGCCCCGTACGCCCCCACGGACCTGTTGGACTGAGGCCGGCGGTCGGTCGGGCCGACGGGGCGGGGGTCCGGCGCTTCAGGCGGGACTGACGTTCTCGGCCTGGGGTCCCTTGGGGCCCTGCACGACGGTGAACTCGACCTTCTGCCCCTCGGTGAGTTCGCGATAGCCGGTGGTGGCGATGGCCGAGTAGTGGACGAAGACGTCCGGGCCTCCGCCGTCCTGCTCGATGAAGCCGAAGCCCTTCTCGGCGTTGAACCACTTCACTGTTCCGGTTGCCATGGTGATCTCCTCGGCACGGACGGACACTTCCATCCTCTCTCGGCGCGGGCCGGAAGTCCCGGCGGGTAGCGTGGCGGCATGGAACTCATCGGAGACATCACCGCCGACCGGCCCCTGCTCGTCCTTGCCGTCAAGGAAGAGGCACAGTTCCTCGACACGGATCTGCCGATCCTGCTGACCGGCATGGGCAAGGTGAACGCGGCGTCCTCGCTCGCCGCCGTCCTGGGCCGGGGCCCGCGCCCGTCGGGCGTCGTCAACCTGGGGACCGCGGGGGCGCTGCGGCCGGGGTGGACGGGGACGCATGTGGTGGGCACGGTGGTCCAGCACGATCTTGACGCGGAGCTGCTCGCGACCCTGACGGGTGAGACGTACGGGGCGCCGCTCACCCTGCCGGACGGCGGCGACGTGACGCTGGCAACAGGTGACGCCTTCATCTCGGACGAGGCCGCCCGCGCCCGGCTCGCGGCCCGTGCCCCGCTGGTCGACATGGAGGGCTACGCCCTCGCGACCGCGGCGAGCCTGGCCGGGGTGCCGATCCGGATCGTCAAGCACGTGAGCGACGAGGCGGGCGACGGAGCGGCCAGGACCTGGCGGGAGTCGGTCGCGGAGTGCGCCCGGTCGCTGGCGCGGTGGGCGGCGGAGCACACCCCGTACCGCTCATAGGGCGGGGCGCGAGGGTCCCGCCTGCACCGCGACGCCCGGCACGCACCCCCCGTGGCCCTTCGGGCACGGAGGGCCGCGAGCCGCGTGGTCGGGGTCGTCCGAGTGCGCCCGGCACGAGGACGACCCCTCGCCTTGCACTCGCACGCTCCCCCATGCTCGCGGCTGCGCTCGAGCAGGGGGACCCCCATGACGCCGCGGGGCCGCCTTTCGGGCGGGCGGCGCTACTTTCGCGACACGCCCTGGGGGATCGCCGCCCCCGGCGCTGCCTGTGCGGACACGGACGTGCCCGGGCCGAAGCGCCGGCGGTAGGCGGACGGGGAGAGCCCCGTCTCGCGATTCATCAGGGCGCGCAGATGGGTGGCGGTGCCCAGCCCGCTGGCGCGGGCGACGACGTCGAATCGCGACTCGCCCCGCTCGATCAGCCGACAGGCGAGTGTCACCCGCTCGCGCGTGAGCCAGGCGAGCGGGGTGGTGCCGAGCTGCGCGCGGAACCGGCGGTGCAGCGTCGCCGGGCTGACCGCCGCCCTGGCCGCCAGTTCGGTCACGGTGAGTGGAGAGCCGAGACGCTCCTGTGCCCAGGCCAGGAGCGGGGCGAGGGACTCGTCGGGGGTCTCGGGGACCGGCCGTTCGATGAACTGCCGCTGTCCGCCGTCCCGGTGGGCCGCGAAGACGAGCCGGCGGCTGACCGCGTTGGCGGCCTCGGCGCCGTGGTCTCGGCGGACGACATGGAGTCCGAGGTCGAGGGCCGCGGCGCTGCCGGCGGCGGTGAGGATGTCGCCGTCGTCGACGAACAGGACGTCCGGTTCGAGGCGTACGGAGGGGAAGCGGGCTCGGAAGCGGTCGGCCCACTGCCAGTGGGCGGTGGCCCGCCTGCCGTCGAGGACCCCCGCCTCGGCGAGGGTGAAGGCGCCGCTGCAGAAGCCGATGAGGCGGGCGCCGCGCGCGTGGGCGCGGCGGACGGCGTCGAGCACGGCGGGCCTGCGGGGCACCTCGATGTCCGGGCGGTTGGGAACGATGAGCGTGTCCGCGGTGTCGGCGGCCTCGAGCCCGGCGACACCGCTGAGGGTGAAGAAGCCGTCGCGCATGAGGGTGTCGGGCTCGGGCGAGCAGAGCCGGAAGTCGTACAGATCGCGGCCGATCTCCGGGCGGCGCAGACCGAAGACCTCGGTGGCACAGCCCAGTTCGAAGGGGTTGGAGTTGGCGTCGACGATGACGACGACACGGTGCGCCCCTGTGTGCGAGGATCCTTGCGGCATATGCTATTTCTAGCACTCACGCTGGGTGGGCGCCACGGGCAAGGATCGCTTCATGAGCAGGAAAACCGCTGACGACAGCGCTCCCATCGCCCTCGCCACCGCCTTCGCGTCCTTCGAGGAGCTGTGGAGCCCGCGCATCGTGACGCGGGTGAACGACTACGACGTGCGCGTCGCGAAGGTCGCGGGCGAGCACGTGTGGCACGCCCACGACGACACGGACGAGTTCTTCCTGGTGGTCGAGGGAGAGCTGCACATCTCGTTGCGCGAGCACGGCGCGGAGCGGACGGTGTCCCTCCCCCAGGGCTCGCTCTTCACCGTCCCCAGGGGGATGGAGCACCGCCCTCACGCCCCCTCCGGCGCGTCGATCCTGATGTTCGAGCCCACGGGCACCCTCTCGGTCGGCGATCGCCACGAGGAGATCCCCGACCACGTGGACGCGACGACGGGCCACGCGCTGGACGCGTGAGCCCCCGGCGCGCGAGGCACTGAACCAGGTCATGGACGACGCCCCTTGCCCGGTTCTGCACGTTTCGAACGGGCGGTCCGCAGGCGTACGCGCGCAGGTCCGCCGACGCGTCCCGTGCGGGTGGCCGACGCGCGGACCATCCTGGAGGGGTGGGCACCGCCCGGAGGCCGCGCGGCGGTGCGGGTGGTGCGCCCGTGCGCCCCCGATGCGGACGTGAGCGCCGGGTCGCTTTCCGCGCACGATGCCCACGGCGGGCTTCGAGGGAGGCGGGACACATGAGCGATTCCGAAGGACGGTCCGGAGCGGAAGCGGGCAGGGGCGGCGGGACGGACGAGACGCGCGGGGCGGGGACGGACGGGACAAGCGCCACGGTCGGCAAGGCGCGGTTCGAGGACATCTACGACCAGCCCGACCCGCGGGCGTACTTCCGGCGCCTGGCCCCGCTGGAGTACGAGATCCCGCAGCGGGCGCAGGGCGCCTTCCGGCGCGCGGCGGCCGAGCGGGACGGCGGCACGGTCCTCGACCTGTGCTGCTCGTACGGGATCAACGCCGCCCTCCTCAACCACGACGTCACGCTGGCCGAGCTGTACGCGCGCTACACCGACCCGGCGGTGAGCGGGCTGACCGCCCCCGAACTGGCCGTGGCGGACAAGGGCTTCTACGCGTCCCGGCGGCGCCCGGACGCCGTCCCGGTCATCGGTCTCGACGTCGCGGGCAGGGCCCTGCGCTACGCGCGGGAGGTGGGGCTCCTGGACGACGCGTTCGCGGAGAACCTGGAGGGGGGCGCGGCGCCGAGCACCCGGCTGCGGGCCGCGATGGCGGACGTCGGCCTGATCACCCTGACCGGCGGCGGCAGCTATCTCACCCGGCGCACCTTCGCGGCGCTCCTCGAATGGGCGGGCAGGCCTCTGCGGGTGAGCGCGTTCGTCCTGCGGACGGTGTCGTACGATCCGATCGCCGAGTGCCTCGCGAGTTACGGGCTGCGGACGGTCTCCGATCCGTCGCGCACCTATCCTCAGCGGCTCTTCACGGACGCGGGCGAGCAGCGCTACGCGGTCGAGGCGGCGCGGGCTCTGGGCGCGGATCCGGAGGGGCGTGAGTCGGCGGGCCGCTTCCACACGGTGCTGTACGAGTCGGCGCCCGAGGGCCTGCGACCCTGAGTGCGGCTAGGACTGCCGTACGACGAGCACGGCGGCGACGTCGTCGTCGAGGCCGTGGTCGGCGTAGGCGTCCAATTCGTCGTGGAGCAGGGTGGGGACGCGCGCGCCCGGCTCGTCCACCCAGTGGCGCATCCGCTCCTCCAGGGGGTAGAAGGTGCCGTCCCGGTCGCGGGTCTCGCTCACTCCGTCGGTGTAGAGCAGCATCCGGTCCCCCGGCACGAAGGGGACCTCCTCCACATGGTGGCCGGCGTCGAGGAGGCCGGACAGGTTGACCGGCAGGGACGGGTCGGAGAAGGGGACGGGCCGTACGTCCCCTCCGTGCTGCAGGAGTGGCGCCGGGTGCCCGCAGCTGAGGAGGCGCGCGACGGCCTCGTCGTCGGGGATCTCCACGAGGACGACGGTCGCGAAGCGTTCGGCCGCGTCGGAGTCGGGGTCCCAGGCCCCGTAGCGGCCGAGGCCCTCCTCCAGGCGGTCGGCGAGGGTCGGCAGGTCGGGGGCTTCGTCGACGGCCGCGCGGAAGGAGCCGAGCAGGACGGACGCGGTCTCCACGGCGCCCAGCCCCTTGCCCTGGACGTCTCCCAGCATGATCCGTACGCCCCCGGGGACGTGTACGGCCTCGTAGAAGTCGCCTCCGATCCGGGCCTTGGCCGCGGCGGCGACGTACAGCAGATGGAGGTCGACGGGGCCGAGCCGCGGCGGGAGGGGGCGGAGCACGACCCGCTGGACGACCTCGGCGACGGCGGTCACCTCGCGCAGATCCCGCTCGTAGCGGAGCCGGGCCCGGCTGACCCATGCGGCGGCCGCGGTCACCAGCATCAGGGCCACCTCGTTGGCGGCGATGACGGGGAAGAAAGGGTCGTCGCTGGTCACCCCGAGCAGCACGCTCAGGGCCATGGCCACCACACCGATGGCGATGGTTCCCCGGACGCTCCAGGTCACGGCGGCGAGGGCGGGCCCGGCCCCCAGGAACCGGTCGTAGCGTTCCTCGTCCGCGCTGACGAGGTCGGCCAGCACCGCCAGGGCCATGACCAGTACCGGCAGAACGCGGCCGATGACGATCTGCGGGCGCGGCCGCGCCCGGGGGCCGCCACGGTGAGCACCAGAGGGCATTTCGTGATCGTACGCAGCGGTGGCTGCATCGCCCGGGCGCCCGCGCTGGCGTGTCCGGACCGGACATGCCGGCGCGGCGAAGGCTCAGCTTGAGGTCGGGACCGAGGGTGAGCCTGAGGTCGAGGTGGAGACTCGCCCGGGCAGCCCCAGCGCGGCGGCGGCGCCGAGCGCCGCGAGGCCGGCCAGCACGAGCAGCGTGGTCCCCATCGCCGGCACGAAGGCCGGGACCGGGTCGAGCGTCATCAGCAGGGTCGCGGCTGCGACGCCGAGCGCGGGGCCGATGTTCATGGCGGTCTGCTGGAGTCCGCCGGCGACCCCGGCGTCGGCCACGGGGGCCTGGTGCACGACGGCTGCGGTGGCGGTGGCCATGACGGTGCCGAAACCGGCTCCCAGCAGTGCGAAGCAGACACCCGTCGGCACCGCGGTGGCGGACTCGTCGAGCCGGGAGAGCAGGAGCACGCCGACGGCGAGCAGGGCTGCGCCCCCGACGGTCGTACGACGAGCACCGAACCGTCGTTGCAGCAGGGGCGAGACGGGCGCGCCGAGCACCATCAGGACGGCCAGGGGCAGCACCCACAGGCCGGTCGACAGCGGGTCGAGTCCGCGGACGTCCTGGAGGAAGTAGGTCGCGACGAACAGCGCCCCGGAGAGGACGGCCGAGGTGGCGAGCAGCGTGGCGAGGCCGGCCACGACGGGCCGGGACCGCAGGAGGGCGGCGGGCAGGAGTGGCCGGGCGGTACGCCTTTCCTGCCGGGCGAAGGCCGCTCCCGAAGCGACGGCGCCGGCGAGGGCGAGGCCCGTCACCGTCGTCCAGCCCGATTCCGACACCGCGACGAGTGCGTGGACGAGAGACGCGAGCGTCACGGCGAGCAGGACGGCACCGGGCAGGTCGAGCGCGGCACGGGAACCGGCTGCCGCCGTCACCGAACCGCTGTCCTGGTCCCCCGCATGCGCCGGACCGCCCTCGCGGGACGTCGGTGGGCCCGTCGGACGGGTGACGGCTGCCAGGAGTCCGATCGCCAGGGCGGGGATCGCCGTCACGGCGAAGACGGCGCGCCATCCGAAGGCCGTGACGAGGGCGCCGCCGACGAGCGGGCCCAGGGCCGCCGCGAGGCCGATCGCGCTCATGCGGAGGGCGATCGGCATGGCGAGGCGGTCCGGCGGAAAGGCCGCCCGGAGCATGCCGAGGGTGGCCGGCTGCAGGAGCGCGCCGAACACGCCTTGGAGGACCCGCAGGGCGATCACCCAGCCGATCCCCGGCGCGAGGGCGATCGCTGCCGAAGTGGCGGCGAAGCCGAGCGTGCCGAGGGCGAAGAGCCGCCGATGGCCGTACGCGTCTCCCAGCCGGCCCGCGAAGACGAGCAGGCCGGCGACCGCGACGAGGTACCCGGTGCTGGTCCACTGGACCTCGGCGAAGTCCGCGTGCAGATCCCGCTGGAGTGTGGGCTGGGCGATGGTGAGCAGGGTGCCGTCGAGGGCCACGACGGCGGCGCCCACGACGCTGCAGGCGAGGGTCGCCCCGCGTCGGCGTATCACTGTTCCCGCCCCGCGGGGCCGAGGTGCGCGTCGAGGGCGGCCCTGAGCAGCGGCCCGACGTCGTCGGTGCGCGCGGCGAGCTGGAGGCTGCCCCAGGCCCAGAGCTGGGCGATGCCATGGAGGTTCGCCCAGAGCGCGGCCGCGACGACGGTCGGGCCCGGAACAGCCGCCTCGGGGCGGGCGCGGGCGACGAGCCGGCCGAGGAGGTCGAAGAGCGGCAGGGTCGTCTCGCGCAGCCCGAGGCGGCCGCTCTCCAGCAGGTCGTGCCGGAACATCAGCTCGTACATGCCGCGCCGGGTCAGCGCGAAGTCGAGGTGGACCCGGGCGAGGGCGTCGAGCCGGGCACGCGCTCCGTCGCGGGTCTCCGCCTCCTCCCCCACGGCCGCGGCGATCCGTTCCGTGAGCTCGGTGAACCCCTCACGGGCGATGGCCGACAGCAGGTCGAGGTGGGTCGGGAAGTAGCGGCGGGGTGCGCCGTGGGAGACGCCGGCCCGCCGGGCGATCTCGCGGAGGGACAGCGCCTGCGCGCCTTCCGTGTGCACCAGCTCGACACCGGCCTCGATCAGTCGGCCGCGCAGTCCGGCCTCGGTCTCGTCAGTCATGGACACTGTCTACCAACTGGTAGTAGACAGTGTCTACTACCTCCCCTGAGCAAGATCGAGAACGCACTCCGCTAGACTGTTCGACAGCGAAGGGGAGTAGCCCCGCGAACCGGTCGTCGACACACTGGAGCCTTCGGGTTCCCGGTGACCGGGTCCGTGCGCAGGCACGGACGGGCGAGACCTTCGGCCAGGCATTCGCCACGTCCGCATCCTGTGGGCGTGGTCCGTCATGCCGGGCCGAGTGGTTCTTCCCGTCGCCCGCCGTGGCGCCGTGCGGATCCCGGGGCCCGGACCGAGCAGAGAGCCCCCGGTATGCACCTCGACCCCTTGGCGATCCTCACCGCCTTCGGGCTGATCTTCCTCGCCGAGCTGCCCGACAAGACGATGTTCGCGTCTCTCGCCATGGGCACGCGCATGCGTCCGCCGTACGTCTGGTTCGGCACCTCGACCGCGTTCATCGCGCATGTCGCCATCGCCGTGGGCGCCGGCAGCCTCATCGGTCTGCTGCCCGACTGGACCGTGAAACTGATCTCGGCCCTGCTGTTCGCCTTCGGCGCCTTCATGCTGCTGCGCGGCGGGGGCGACGACGGGGACGACGAGGCGGGCGGCAAGGCGGTGACCGGCTTCTGGCCGGTCTACTCGACCGCGTTCACGGCCGTCTTCATCAGCGAGTGGGGCGACCTGACCCAGATCACCACGGCCAACCTCGCCGCCACCAACGGCACCTGGTCCACGGCGATCGGCTCCGCAGCGGCCCTGATGAGCGTCTCGGCCCTCGCCCTGATCGCGGGCCGCTTCATCGCCAAGCGTGTGCCGCTGAAGACGGTCCAGCGGATCGGCGGCCTCTGCATGGCGGCCCTGGCGATCTGGTCGCTGACCGAGATCTTCGTCGGCTGATTCCAGGACCACGGGCCCACCGGCCCACGGGCCGGTGACCCGCCGGCTGACCCGCTGAACACACCGGA
>NZ_JBHUYJ010000166.1:0-622 GCF_042668715.1 Streptomyces sp. NPDC057271 | reverse complement strand
CTGGCCGGGGCGGGGCGGGCGGGGCGCCTCACCCGAAGCTCCGAAAACGCCGAAAGACTCCGGAAGACTCCGTCCACGACGAGCACGGCGCGTCCGGGGCGAGCGGGGTGCGCCGCTCGGTGGTCGCGGTCGTAGCCGTCACCACTCGCGCGCGGCCACCAGCTCCTCCACGTCGGCGTCCGCGAAACCGTATGCCGTGGCCACGAACCAGAAGTTCTCGGCGATCTCCTCGCGCGCGACGGTCTCGATCTCGCTCCCCGCCTCGTCGAAGTCCGCCTCCAGCGCGTTGAACTCCTCGGTGGCCGCTTCCGTGAGCGCGTACAGCCCGGTGAGGTCCTCCGGCTGCTCCGCCTCGATCCGCTCACAGAGCCTCAGCAGGATGTCCCGCCCCTTGTCGACGACGTGGTCCGGGTAGTACCCGTCCTCGTACAGCGCCTTGAGAAAGGCGTACCCCGCCACCTGCTCGTTCGTGATCGACATCTGTGTCCCTTCCCCGCGTGATCACCGGACTCCCCATCGTGCATCACGCCACTGACATTGATGCTGATACTCAGGTCCCGGTGGTCGTGGCTCTGCCACTGACTGACGCCCTGCTGGGCTGTCTTCCCGCTGTTCTGCCCGG